>PLSG01000389.1:0-2318 GCA_003164155.1 Parachlamydiaceae bacterium
CACTTCCCGAGAAATTTGCCATCGCCCAGCAGATGGTCAAGGGCTTAGAGCAGCTGCATGCGGCCAATATCATCCATCGAGATTTGAAACTCGAGAATTTTTTAGTGGAAAAAAGTGAGACCGGAAAAATTGCTAAGATCAAGATTGCAGACTTTGGCACAGCCTCTTCAATGGAAAGAGATAAATATTTTTTCACTGATAAATTGCCATTAGGATGGATGCCTCCAGAGTGTCTAACTAACCCCACTCCACCCGCGCGCGGTGATATACCTGTACAATTCTTCGATTCAGCAGTAGATATTTTCCAATTGGGACTGGCCTTCTATCAACTCTTTTCACAAACGCCAAGCGAAGCATTGCCTTTTAACCCTGGCAGCGCCTACAGCTTTCTAGCTTTAGAGAGGCTGACTTTGGCTGAAATTAACGCCAAGCTAACTGTACCGCTGAATGAAATCCCAGAATCTAGCGAAAATGACCAGCTTAGGGATCACTTACGCGCCACAAAAGCAGACGCCGTACTAGAAATGGCGCGTAAAACACAAAACGAAGATCGCCATGACCATGCCATGCTCAACCATTACTTAGCCTTCCTATACAGCAATCCCACTACGTGGCCTAATTTATCTAACATCCCCAAAAGCATACAAACAATCATCAAAGCCATGCTAAATCCCGATGCACCGAGCAGGCCTTCGCTTCCTCAAATTTTATCCGTGCTCACTTAAGTTATGCTTACTTAACCTATGCTTATTTAACTTGGGGCAGGTCTTTGAGGTCGCGCAACCCGAAGTGCTTAAGGAAGTCCTTGGTGCAGCCATACAGCGTAGGCCTTCCAGGACCGTCCATCCGGCCGGTGGCCTCAATGAGCTGTCGGTCCAGAAGCCTCTGGATGATTCCGGAACTGTCCACACCGCGGATGGCTTCCACTTGAGGGCGCGTAACTGGCTGACGATAGGCGATAATCGCCAACACCTCCATACCAGCTTGAGACAATTTTTCGGTTCTTTTGTTGCGATAAAGCAAGTCGATGAAATTGCTGAACTCATGCCGCGTGCGCACCATAAAACCTTGGGCGATTTCCACCAGGTGAAAAGCGCGCTGCTGCTCCATATACTCATGCTGCAATTCCTGGAGCAGATCTTGCAATATGCGCGGCTTGAGGGGATGCACAGTATCGGTCACTTCGCGGATTTTATGTAGTGGCAAAGGCTCGTTGCTGGCAAAAAGCAGGGCTTCGATAATCTGTTTGATCTTACTGCGCGACAAGCGCTCTTCCTTCTTCTGGGCCTTGTCTTTGTTAATATTTTCCATTACCGAAGAAAGCTGATCATCCGTCAGCAAAGAAGCTGACTTTGAGGCTGGCGCATCATTTTGAGGCGGATGGGTCTGAGACAATGGCGCCATCTCGGGAGACTTGCCGACAGGCTGAATCAAGGGCTCCCCTTTTTCTTCCTTGGCTATAAACAGGTCTTGCTGTTCAAATAAGTTGATTTCGCGAGCCATTTATTTTGTTCCTTCGCCTTTACGGCAACACCATACAATTTGCGTGGCGATTTCTTTGACAATGCACAACTCGCCATTCTTCATAAGCTCTAGGATGGCTAAAAAAATCACGATCATCTCTTCTTTGAACTCTCTGCCTTCAAAAAGGGAAAAAAAGGAGATCTGCTCTGCTAGCCTCAGAAGATCCCTGATCCATTCAATTTTGTGTGAAATCTGCCACTCTTCTTCTTGAATAACCCCCTTTTTAGGCACGGACTTTTCCAAAACCTCTTGGAAAAGCTGAGCCAGATCGCCTAAAGAGAGGTGTTCGATGCCTAAAGGTCTTTTGGGATGCTGGATAGAAGTGTCAAAGCCTTTTTGATAGTAGCCATTTTGCTGATCATGCAGCTCCCCTAACGTCTTGGCGGCTTGTTTAAATCGGCAATACTCTACAAGGTGGTGGATGATTTCAAAGTTAGGATCTTCCCCATCGTCTACCAAGAGGACTTCCTTTTGCTCAACCACAGGCAACAGCGTCTGACTTTTATACAGCNNGTCCCGATAAATTCCGCACCGCGATCCAGCCCGCGATCGGAAAGCTGGTCTAGGTCTTCATCTGCCCCCGTCGCCATCGCAGCATCGGTGTATTGCTTTAGAATCAAGCGCAGCTCGATTTCCGAAATATCCACTTCATTTTTCTGAACAAGCTGCAATAAGAAGTCTAAAGGACCTTCGAAATTGCGCAAAGTATATATAGGACTGATGGACTTTCTCATAAAAACACATTCATTTTTTGCGTTCTTTGCTTTTTTTGCGTTCTTTGCTCTTTTTGGCTT
>PLSG01000389.1:2356-2930 GCA_003164155.1 Parachlamydiaceae bacterium
TTTGTGTTTCTTTGCGTTAAAAATTGATAAATTCGATAAATAAGGAAATGGACTCCATTTTACACATCCCCTGTCTTCTTGACGTCTTTGCGATTATATTTCCCATGACATGATCTGTGAAAAAATTACAGGATTAGCAGTTACCCTGGAGAGCACCTGCAGGCTTGCTCAAAAATTACCATTNNTTTAACAATGCCTCATAAAAGGGAGAGACTAACCATGCTGCCGCAAGTCGATATTCTTTTGGACGATCTGGACCTGCTGATTAAATCCAAGCATTTGTTGACCCATCCTTTTTATCAGGCGTGGTCGAAAGGACAGCTTTCCAAAGCATGCCTGTTAGAGTATGCACTGGAATACTACCAGCACGTCAAAGCTTTTCCCACTTATATTTCAGCCCTGCATTCCCGCTCAGAAGACACACAAACCCGCCAGACGTTGCTCAAAAACCTGATTGAAGAAGAAGCCGGGTCGCCCAACCATCCCGACCTTTGGAGAACCTTTGCTTTAGAGCTGGGCGCTACCCAAGGCGAGATAGACCAGCATGCCCCGCAAGCTGAAATCAGCTACCTGA
>PLSG01000195.1 GCA_003164155.1 Parachlamydiaceae bacterium
GGAGGAAAAAATAAAAGGGGCCAAATTTATATTTTGCATTGGCTTTTTTGCAAGAAGCCAGCTCATGTTGTCCTGTGATAAATCTCAATGGGCAAAGTTCGAAATTTTACCACTGGGGGTAGACACGGCTAATTTTACTCGGGTGAAGGGGCGAGCCTCTTCTGAGGTCTTTGAAATACTATGCCTTGGCAGGTTGGTTTTAGCAAAAGGGCAGCAAATTTTGATATCTGCGCTGGACATTTTGGTAAAGGAGGGCAGAAATATTAGATTGAGGTTAGTCGGAGATGGTCCCGATAGGCGAAATCTTGAAGTTGCTGTTTTAAATAAGGGCTTAGTTAAATATATTGAGTTTGAAGGTTCCGTGAATCATACACACATCAAGCAATTATACGAACAAGCCCACGCCTTTGTGCTAGCTAGTTTTGCAGAAGGTATCCCAGTTGTCTTGATGGAAGCCATGGCGATGGAACTCCCTTGTATTTCCACTTTTGTCGGTGGAATTCCCGAGCTTATTAGATCCGAAATCGATGGTATTTTGATTTCCCCTTCTGATGAAAAAGCCTTGGCCCAGGCCATCCGGCGACTTATGGACAATCCTGCTCTCTGCCAGCAACTAGCGCAAGCCGGGCGCAGAAGAATTATGGAGAAGTACAATTTCCAGCCGAACATGGCAAAGTTAGCGCACGCTTTCCATCAACATTAGCGTAACTGATCAGATTCCCCCGGAGGAACCGAGGGGGATCTGATCAGTTACGCATTAACATTAACTGGCAACACATGTTTTTACATAATATTTTAGTATGCATAAGTATTCTGCTTGCCGCCGCAACGCTTCCTGGCACTATTGAATTATTTTTGGTTACTCTGGGATACTTATTGCCCGTAAAGCGACCTATACTTCCCCAAAAATCAAAAAGGGCCTTATTCACCTTTTCGACAGGGAAGGTGAACAAGGCCTCAAAAAGGGCCTTGCATTTTGCGGTGGTTATTCCAGCTCACAATGAAGAAATAGATATCGCGCAAACCATTAAAAGCCTCAAAACGGCTAGTGCTAAGGTTGAGTTTTGCGATGTGATTGTGTTGGCAGATAATTGCCGCGACCACACTGAAAAATATGCCTTGGAAGCTGGAGCAATAGTATTGTCCAGATTTGATCTCATGCGTAAAGGAAAAGGATACGCTTTGGAGTATGCCTTTAAGGAGTTGTTAAAAAAAGAATACGATATTTTCTCTGTAGTTGATGCAGATACCTTAGTTGATTCAAATTATCTGGCAGTGCTGCATGACTTATTTGAAAGCGGCGTGGAAGCTGCCCAAACTCGCTATGAAGTGCTAAATGTGCATGCCTCAATTAGAACGCGTTTAATGGAAATAGCCTTTCTTGCATTCAATGTCATCCGTCCCAAAGGGCGTCAGTATTGGGGACTTTCTGCAGGGATCTTTGGGAATGGCTTTGCTATCTCTCGTCAAACACTTTTGGATGTCCCCTATCGAGCATATTCTATAGTGGAAGATCTAGAGTATCATTTATGTCTGGTCAAAGCTGGAAAATGCGTTTACTTTGCCGATCAGACTGCGGTAAGATCATCCATGCCCTCAACCGGATCTACAGCAAAAACGCAAAGAACCCGTTGGGAAAGTGGTAGACTGAACTTAATGATCAAAGCAGCACCTGATCTTGTGCAGGCTATTTTTTTGGGTCGTTGGAAACTTATAGAGCCCCTTTTAGAGCTTCTCCTGCTTCCTCTAACCTACCATATGTCGCTTCTTTTGGTATTGGTTGCCATGCCTATTGTGTCTATGCGCATATACGCGCTAGCTGCCATAGGAGTAGTTGTTTTGCATGCGCTGGCGGCTTGCTCCGTTAGCCAGGATGGGTTGAAATCCATTTGGGTGCTTTTGACAGCACCCGCATATCTCTTGTGGAAGCTGGGCACGTTGTTTAAAAATGCGCTTTTTTCCAAGGGGAGACCCGCATGGATCCGCACGGATCGAAAAAAATAACCTTTTTCCTTAGGATCCTTTGCTATAGAAAAATAAGGCCAAAAATAAAATCTGAACCTTCCTGTGGTGCATATGATCCCAATAGAACAAAGCGCAGCCAACTTTGAAAAATTCAAAGGGGTAAAAGAATTCTCGTCACTCAATGGTATGCGCTGCCTGAGCATTACTTACGTAATTTGGCATCATACCATGCTAATGCCCACGGAATCGGTTATACCCATGTTAACCAGAGGTTTTCTTGGAGTAGACATTTTTTTCGTGATCAGCGGCTTTTTGATTGTCACCTTGCTCTTGAGGGAAAAGGAAAAAAAAGGGTGCATTCGCTTAAAAATTTTTATGCGCGTAGAACTCTACGCATATTTCCTGTTTACTACACCCTCTTGTTTTTTATTGCCCTTATCTTAATTTTTCTCAAACCCACATCGCCCATGAAAGTTCCTTTTTTTTCAGATTTGCCTTTTTATACGACTTACACCTCAAATTGGCATCATAATGCCACATTTTTAGGTATATCTTGGTCGTTGGCAACAGAAGAGCTATTTTATTTATTTTGGCCTCCCGTGGAAAAATTTCTATCCCGTTTTGCCCTCATTATTTTTTGTG
>PLSG01000009.1 GCA_003164155.1 Parachlamydiaceae bacterium
TTAACCCAAGTTCAGTGATGGGCTAAGGACATCAAAACACGTAACTACTAGAAAGCCAATAACTTGTGTTTTTAAACCGAAAAACTCAATTTCCCTAACTCGCTTAATAACAAGTACTTAGAATTCCACCTCCCGTTGTAGTGGCTGAATTTTGAGTGTTTTTAAAATTCCCCTTTTCTTTATCTTCTGACTCTGCTATTTTCAGGTTATGTATATAAAAAAGACTCTTAAAACAGATCCTAAAAGTGGTAAGACTTATTCTGCTTACCATTTGGTTGAATCCGTCCGCACTGAGAAAGGGCCGAGACAACGCACTCTCCTTTATATGGGCTCTGAAATAGAGCTTCCTGAAGGCGAGCATAAACTTCTTACCCAGCGCATTGAAGGGATTATTGCAGGTGAGCAATCTCTGTTGTCATACTCTGAAAATATAGAACGATTAGCTCAAATTTATGCCTCCCAAGTTATTCGCCGTTTATCTACTCCTGAAGGTAACCTCGAATGTACTGAAAAAGAAAGACTCGAACCCGAATTTATCAGTATTGATGTAAATTCTATCGAAAAATCCGATCCTCGCTCTGTTGGCGCTGAACATCTTATGCTACAAATGGCTAATCAGCTCGAAATCCCAGGGAAACTACAAGAACTTGGGCTATCTAAAACAGACACCTCAATTGCTTTGGGCTCTATTATAGCGAGAGCTGTCTACCCGGACAGCGAAAGATCTACATACTCTTGGCTTTGCAATGACAGTGGGCTTGGTGAGTTAATCGACTTTGATTTTAAAAAGTCTTCCTTAGATAAGCTTTATCAAGTAAGCGATAAGTTGCTAACTCATAAAATAGCACTCGAGAGTCATTTTGAGGCTATTGAATGCAAATTTCATGGGTTCAAAAGCACAATAGCATTGTATGATCTCACCAATACATACATGGAAGGCCAAGCCAAATCCAATCCAAAAGCAGCTCACGGGGTTTCTAAAGAAAAACGAATTGATTGTCCACTGGTGACTATGGGACTTGTCATGAATGAGTATGGATTCTTAAATCGAACCTCATTTCTTCCAGGAAATGCTTCAGAGCCTAAAACTCTTGAAGAAATGATAGAAAATCTCAGTGCTCACCAAAACCTATTCAAGCCTACCATTATTCTAGATGCAGGAATAGCTACTAAAGATAACCTTGCCTGGCTTAGGGGGAAGGGGTATACATATGTGGTCTCGGCAAGAGAAAATGCCCCTTCAATTGATTTAGAAGGTGAATTAGTTGCTGTCGGGGATCTTAATAATCTTGTAAAAGCTGCTTTAATCAAAAGCGAAGATGATAATGAAGAAAAGTGGCTTTACTGCGAGTCTGAAGCAAAGGCTGCAGTTGCTTTAGAAATGAAACAATCATTCAAAAAGCGCTTTGAAGATGACCTGATAAAACTTTCTAACGGCCTTTCTAGACCAAAAGGGCGAAAAAAATACACAAAAGTAATTGAACGAATTGGTCGGTTAAAAGAGAAACATAGAAGAATTTCAGGATGCTACGAGGTTAATGCTATAGCCTCGGAAGATGGGGCAACAGCTACTGCTATTGAATGGAAAGTTATCGACGAGAAAATGAAAGATAAATTAACTGGAAGCTACTTTCTAAGGACGAATCTGGTCGGCATGGGAGCTAAAGAATTATGGCAATTATACAATACTTTAAGAGGTGTTGAAGATGCCTTTCGTTTTATGAAATCATCCTTAGGGCTCCGTCCGGTCTATCACCAGAAGGAACATCGAGTTGACGGACATCTTTGGATAACAATTATGGCTTATCATTTAATCCAAAATTGTCTCTACCAGTTGAAAAAACAAGAAATTAATTACCAATGGAAGACTATTCGTAAGTTTATGATGGGTCGAGTGAGGGTAACAATGAATGCAAAGACGGTGGATGGAAAGACTCTTTACCATCGCAGCTCAACAAAAGCGGAAGGTGAACAAAAAGAAATATATAGAGCGTTGGGAATACCATCTCAAATCCTGAAAGCTCATAAAACAATTCTCTAAATTTCAAGATGTAGTGGCGAATTCATCAAACTTCGTTTCGATTCTCCGTGAGAGCAGCACTGAACTTGGGTTAAGCGCAAAATTTCACAATCCCGAATGCCTTGGCTTAGGTAATGCGTGATTGCACTTGTGCGCATTGTGTACGAGTGCACATTATTTTTGATCCCCGCTACAACTTAGTCTATTTCTTCTGTTGCAATTCGGTATCAATTTAGGAAAAATTTTTGCACTCTTTGAACCTCAATAGATTTCACAAAAAGATGCTATTTTTGTGAAAAATAGAGGCAACCAAAATGCGCCAAAGTATTGAAATCACTGCAAAAATAGAATTATCGAGCATGGTCGCGGATGGTGTTTTACCCCAATGAACTTTTCGGATCTGGATAGCGATGCATCTATTCGCAAGGCACTCTCACAGCTTAAAAAACAAAATATCATCAGACGGCTCGAATATATATTTAGGTAACCACGCCACTCTAGCTGATCTTTGACAAGCTTATGTTTGAAGTTTGATTGCCAAGTACCTAATATACACTTCGTCCCCTATGTCGCAAAAAATGCGAACATAAAGTTGCGATGGGTGCGAAGCGAGTATGTTCTAGATCTGCCGATATGCATTAATTCCCTATAGTCCTGGGCATTTCCTACTTTTATCTGAAAGCCTGAATTTGCAAATGATCTGCCATTCCGGCTTTTTCCTTGGCCCTCTCTAAACAATCTAGAACCTGATAATAGCTGAATGTCAATGGTATAGGCTCCAATGTAAGAGCTTCTATTGTTATCGCAATCTCCTCTTTTGTTATAATGGGATAATCACAAAGATTTCCTGTAGGATTTTTAGCCCCATTTTTTTCCACTAAACTCTTCATAACACCAATCACAGTGTTCTTTAGTTGTATGTCCGGTATTTTTTTAGCCATCTGGTGTGCATTCAAAATCCATTTCTTTGCCTCTAACCTATATTCATAAGTAGAAACCTTTTGCTCACGTTTTTGATCACAATGCTCGCCGGCAAAGGCGTGCGATGACGCCAGTAATAACAAAACTGTTGTCACTGAGATAAAAAGAGATTTTTGCTTATTCATCTTTTGAGAAATTCCTTAGTGGTTCTAAATATTGACCCCATTTTCCGGGATCTGTTTCGCAACAATTATAGGCGTGTTGCTTCATTCCATCGATAGCTAAAATAGCCCCCATGATAGATGAAGCAGTAAATAATCTTTCGGCAGAATCTTTCACAATTTGATCTGCTAAAAAATCCACACAGGATTTGCTTTCGGCTACTCTGTCCTCAATACTCATTTTTGAATCTGTATTTTTAGCGCTGGTTCCGCCATCAAAGATTTTCACACAACACATGCCTGATTCACTGATTTGGATATCTTCTTTTGATAAACAGGTCTTGTTATTGATCAGAAGTTCAGAAAAAACATGCAAATCTTCAGGGCTTAAAGAATTGAAATTATAAGAGCTGAAAATTAAACACTTCTCATTCTCTATATTTTTTATCCGGCTCTTAAGCTCGGGGAAAAGTCTTATAATATCTCTATAAATTACTGCTGCTTGTTCAACGTTCCCTGCTTCCCTGAGCTCACACATCTTTGCTGCATATATCTTCAGCATGGCAGAATTTCTATTGACTATCTTTTTTTTTCTTGGCGGTCTTTTCGATGGGAGCTGTTCAACCGGCTGAGAGTATTTTTCAACAGCTTGTCGATATTCTTCCGTTTCGGTGTATGGCACCACAGCCTCGATAACAGCTGTACTCAATAAAAATACTCCCAGCATCAAAACATGTTTCATACTTACACCTCAGTCAACAGGTTAATTTTTCAATTTATTTTCAGCTATTTCAATCATTTTAAAAGCATTTGCATGCTCATATCCTTGTGATATGGCTTTATAAAAGTGATCTATTGCCTCATCGTAATCGTGATCAATGAAATGCATAATACCTAGCTGAGTATGGGCTTCACCAGAACAAGGAAAGTAATCCATAGCCAACTCAAAATATTTTATTGCATCTTTAAAACAACTTCTGGAAAGGCTAGTTTTTCCACGGCTCAATAGCACTTCCAAGGAAATCACTGTCAATTGGCGGCCCAACTTTTTTTCTCTGATTCGTTTGAATTGTGCTGTGTCGATAAAATGCCAAACATGTTTAGCGTTCATTTCCAATTTTCGCGGAATGATAAATTGGTCTCTAAATGGATATTCATCTTCTTCAAATTCTTCATCTTCTTCAGAGTTGTCGCAATACCTGGCATTACAATCATCATTATAGGGATCGAAAAAATTATGATTTTCATAGTCGAATGCTAGCCAAATGTAAGTCTCTTGAGCAAAAACTTCCGATTTTAAATATTTCTCATCAGAGGTGATTATATACAAATCACCATAAATTTTTGAAATCAAAGCGCATAATTTCAAAGCTATTCTTCCTTGATCCTCTATATCCATTGGCACTTCTCGCCCATAGAGCATGATGCGCATAAAACAAAGGAACGCTGCATGCAAAGCCTTTTTGAAGCCTTCTTCATCGTTTGCAAAAGCGTACATGGCTTTAGCATACTGGAACATCCAATTGTAATTTGTGTCCTTTTGAATTAAGGTTTTCTTATCCCATAAATGATATTCCGAGTCGTCGAGTTTACACGCATCGTGCAAAGCACTTAAAATTTGCCTATAATTCGGAAAACACAGACAGCCTGTGGCCATATAATGCAGCTGACAGTTATAAAAAGAAATATGCTTTTTTAGAACAGATTCATTTCCTTCCCATTTCTTCATTTTTGGATATGCTCTCATTGCATACTCAAGTTTCTTAAAGGCTTTATAAAATGTATAGCTTGCTTCAGAGTCAGTTAATTCGCTCCAAGACTCAGCCCTATCGCCTTCCGCCATGGCCTTTTGATACAAATCCCATGCTATTGGGAATTCTTTACTTTCGCAATCGGGATTTATCCAAGATGCCTCTATAGTACTGCCATAAAGGAAGATAAATAGACCAACCGCATAAAAGCGCAGCACAAGCAATAATCTTTCTGTTTTTTTCTCTTTCACATCGCCATCCATGTTTCCAGGTAAATGATATACATAGAGTTGATCTCCATTTCTGGTTTATTTTCTGCTATTCTTAACGAATTCTAAAGCTTCCTCATAATTTTCAATGAAATCGCCTTTATAGCCATAAGGGTTAGCTCGATCTGTCGTGTTATAGCTAATTTTTCCATTCACAGCAGAAGCCACTCCAATATCGGGATCAAAGATTTCATAACCTTTTTTATCAGAGACAAAAATTATTATCTCAATTTCTTTTGAAGTAAAAGGAAAATTCTTCAAAAAAGGCCTTAACCTTTCATTTGCATTTATGGCAGCAAGAAATTCTTCAACACAATTGACTAGTATTTCGCGCAGCCTCTCTTTAGTCACCGGCCCTGTCATCTCAAATCTTAACCCTAATACATTCACACAATCTGCCAAGCCACCAGATATTCCAATCACCCTCATTTTATGCCGTTTGGAAAGCTTTTTAGCCATATCAGCTCTTAGATCTTGCGCAATAACAACATATTCTGCAGGAATATATTCATCGTTCATAGCACTTATTTCCAAAGTAATGCAGTTGATAAAACAAACAAATAGAAAGATAAAACATGGTTTCATATTATCCTCATGAAAATTTAATGTAGTTTTTAATTTCAATTTTCAGAACTCGTACATATGTGGGACTGCTAAAGATATGATCAAACCATGGGGCGTCGGGATGTGATGTTATCCGCACTATGTTCTTTTTCAATCTTTGCTTGCCTGCTTTATCAAAACGAGGCACGAAATCTCTCATAGGGGATTCTGCAATATAGTGGTTTACGCTTGCACAAGTTTGTTCATAAATATACGCCGCTGGAGCTATGGCTACAACCATGATCCTCTTGCGGAGCTCTGGGGGATAAGCAATTAGTGCATTTCGAACATGGATTGCACCTTGACTGTGGCAAATCATGAGGAATCTTGCTTTCGCCGAAGCTTTGCTAAAAAAACCATCCCACATTTTATGGAGTTGCCTTACAGGTTCTGTAGCTATATAATTGAGCCCTTTTATGCACTCTCTAAGATCCGCAATCTTTCCATGTGTAGCGTTATGAACTGCATGAATATTTACACCTCCAGCTAAGGTGGAGAGATGCTTAGCGCTATCTAAGGCATCCTGAAAATTATTCCAGATACCATTAATGAAGCCTATGCCCCCATCTAATGGATCAGGTAATCCTAAATCACTTAAATCAAACATTTTGGACTTTTCATGTTCTGGATATCTTTCCTCAAAATCATCGCAATAGATGATTGTGGGCAAATAAGAATGATTCGTCTTGTGAAGATCTCCACCTCGCTTATATTTGCGATTTTTTTCACAATAACACTGCTTTTCGTCCTCCCCATAAAAATAATCGTCAAATCCGTCTGGATTGTTATTTTCTGTTGCCAGCCCTAGTCTATCAAAATGATTGATGGGATTATTATGAAGATAGGCATAAAAATTAGGACCGTCGACATAGCCTATAGGATCCTCTGAGGTCCATCTTCCCGTGCTGGGATCGTAATAGCGAATCCCAAAATAAATAAGGCCTGTTTCTTCATCAATTCTTTTTTCAGCATACCGCCAATAGTTTTTGACCGAGGAAAAAGTCAAAATTTCTCCCGAAGCATCATAAATTGTTTCCCCACCAAAAGCAGTATAAGAGTAACTTTCCACAACTGCGCAAG
>PLSG01000177.1 GCA_003164155.1 Parachlamydiaceae bacterium
TCAGCCTCTTCCACTTTATTTAAAAGATCATATGCAGTCGCATAAGCTTTAATGAGCAGTTCTTTATCAATTAACCATTTGTTGAAAGCTTCTAGGGTTTCCCTTAAAAAGACTTCTGCACTTTTCTGCATAAGAATCCGGGCTTCTTCATGNNAACGATTGTATTTTAAGGTTGCATTGGAAACAGGGAAAATCCTTCTTAGAAGGCTCAAGCCAAGAAAGTGAGGTATTTTTCGCTACCGCCATGAGGCCTGCCCAAGCACAAATTCCGGAATGCTGAGGCCGCTTGTAGGCCGTTAAATCTTCATGCGGTTTAACCCCTGAGCCCTCGAGACAAGCCGTCAAGTTGAGGTATGACTTGATGATACATGGCATGACAGTGTTCTTCGAGAGATTTTCTAAAAGCAATGCGGCTGTCTTGATCCCAATCATCTTCATTCATATTCATCACCTTGATTAGATGACTGTAGACTTTTAAACAAAGAAAACACTTATCAAAAAATTTCCATGTAATTGCCCTGGGATTTTACCATAGTTTTTTGCTGTTAGCATTTTTTATTTGACAAACCATCTCCACGCAAATAATATAAGAATATCACAGCATTTACTACTAAGCTGTTTCAATTAAATCACAACCGCAATTGATTAATGAGGGGGAATTTTATGTGTGCTAATTTTATTCAATCAATTGAGAAGCAACTAATTAAAAATCCAGAACGCGTGGCCATGAGATATCTCATCGATGGAGAAAGCCGCGAAGAAACTCTCAGCCGACAACAAATCAGAGATAAGATGCTGGTCCGCGCAAAACAATTCAAGGCGTCAATCGGAGAAGGACAGGTAGCTGTACTGATCTACGTCCCCGGCTTAGACTTTGTGGTCTCTTTTTTAGCTTGCTTGTATGCAGGAGTGATTCCCGTGCCGACCTATCCGCCCGTGCCACAAAAGCTTTCCCACGATCTCCTCAGATTAGAGCTTATCTGCCGCGATTGTGCGGCTAAGGCAATTATCGCCGATGGAACTTCATCGAAACTTATAAAATTAGCCGTTATAAAGGATGGCTTTAAATCCTTTTTCACACAACTGATTAAGTTTGATTTCGGCTCAAATGAAAAAGATATTATTTTAAAAAAAATCCTGATAATAGTCACCGGGGCCTGTGAGGATGAAGTTAGCGGAGATAAGCTTGAGCTCATGAGCACGTCTCAAAAAATGGCCTTTTTGCAATATTCCTCAGGCTCGACGGGAAATCCTAAAGGCGTGGTGATTACCCATGAAAATCTCATTATCAATTGCCAAGAAATGACCAAAAAAGTCAGATCCACACAAAACAGCATCGGGCTCAGTTGGCTGCCCCATTATCACGACATGGGACTGATTGGAGCCATCTTAGTTCCACTTTCAAATGGCAATGAGGTTATTTTATTTTCCCCCCTTAAATATATTGAAAATCCTATTAGATGGCTGAAAGCCATTACAAAATATCGACCCACCCACATTATGGGAGCTAGCTTTGGTTATGAACTATGTCTAAAAAAATTGGCCATGGCTAAAGCGGAGGATAAAGTGAATTTAGATTTATCAAGTCTAGAAGTTGTGCTTTGCGGCGCTGAACCAATCGACCCTAAACTTCCCACTAAATTGTTCCAGGCCTTAAAAAAATATGGCTACAAAGAAGAAGCTTTTACGCCAGGTTATGGACTTGCAGAATATACTTTGCTAGCCTCTTTGGGCAAGCCAGGAAAACCCTGCATCAAGGCATTCAATCTAGCTCAATTACAAAACCATATCGTCGAAGTTAGCACACCGGCAGACAAAGTGCCGGTCAAAGAATTGGTTAGCTGTGGGACTTCTTTGGACAACCACGAAATACAAATTGTCGATCCTGTAACCAGAAGGATTATCGCGCATAAAGCTATTGGCGAAATATGGCTCAAGGGTAAGTCTGTGGCACAAGGGTATTGGCATAAAGAAAAAGAAAGTGAGGAGACCTTTAACGCGTACACCGCAGACAACCAGGGTCCTTTTTTGAGAACAGGTGATCTCGGGTTTCTGGACGACGGTGAGGTTTATATCTATGGCAGAATTAAAGATATCATCATCATCCGAGGAAAAAAATATGCCCCACACGATATTGAATTTTCTATTCAAAATGCTCATCCTCAAATAAAAGGCAGCAGCTTAGTTGTCTTCTCTGTAGAGCATAATAATGAAGAGAAAATCATCGTCCTGGCTGAGGTGAAAGGTGAACTGAACTACGAAGAAATCTACATGGCGATTCTCAAAATGGTTGTAAATGATCATGGAATCGGCATATCGGAAATCGTCTTGGTCAAGCCCAAGAGTATTCCCAAGACCATAAGTGGAAAAATTCAACGCCATGCTGGCCGGCAGGCATATTTAAACCAAACCCTGCCAATTGTAGCCACGTGGCGATCTTCGGCCTTTTGAAAAGTCATAAAGTCAAGTTTTCTAGTGCGGGTATAAATCAATCGCCGTTTTAGCTTGTGAAGGAGATAAAAAGCCTATGCACACCAAAAGCCAAAAAGTCCAATCTATTAACCACTGGATGCGAGATTTTGCCTCAAGAAACGTAAATTCATTATTAATAGATGAACGGCGGTGCATACCGCCTCACATCGTCATTGAATTTGGAAATCAAGGTCTGCTGGGAATGGGGATAGCAGCAGAGTTCGGTGGGTTAAATCTCAACATGGGGGAGCAGATTTCGATTATCGAGCAGCTGGCTGCCATAGATACGACTCTCGCTATTTTTGTAGGATTAAATAATAGCCTGGGGATTAACCCCATCAACAAGTTTGCCACCCAAGCAGTCAGAGAAAGCATACTACCGCGTTTAGCCAAAGGCATGGAACTGGGAGCTTTTGCACTTACTGAAAGTGGCGCTGGCTCAAACCCGCGGGACATGTCGAGTACGGCAGAATCCGATGGCCACGGAGGCTGGGTACTCAATGGGGAGAAAGTGTGGATTGGCTCCGCAGCCTGGGCAACCTATCTCAATGTATTTGTCAAGATGCTTGACGAAAATAAGCAGCTTGTGGGAGTCACGGGCTTTGTTGTGCGCAAGGATACTCCAGGGATAGTTATGGGAGAGGAAGCTCTGACCATGGGAGTGAAAGGCATGGTTCAAAATAAAATCTACTTAAAAAACGTGCCTGTTTTTGAAGAAAATTTATTGGGTGACATAGGAAAGGGTTTTGAGATTGCCCAAGACACGATGCGCATGGGAAGAGTTGGCTTATGCGCGGTATGCTTAGGTGCTATGAAGCGCTGTTTTACTATGGCTTTTCGTTATGCTCAGAAAAGAAAAATCATCACTGGCCGCCTTTGCGACAATCCCATTACCTTAGAAATCTTGAGCAGGCAGCAAATGCGCATTGAGATTTTGGAAACAGTGATGAGCTATGTAACTGCAAAATACGATAATCACGCCATGGTTAGTGAAGAAATCTCTATAACTGCTAAAATCATTGGTCCTGAATTTTTATGGCTGTCCGTGGATGAAACCATGCAAATCCTAGGTGGCAGGGGCTATATCGAAACAAACGCCATCCCCCAAATTATGCGCGATGCGCGGTTGCTAAGGATCTTTGAAGGTCCCACAGATACCATGGCTTTCTATTTGGGGTTGCTCTTGTCCCAAAAAAATTCCACCTTTATTAAGTGCCAATTAGATCCACCTGATTTGAGCCAAATCATCACATCAGCTCTACAAATCATCATTAA
>PLSG01000202.1 GCA_003164155.1 Parachlamydiaceae bacterium
GAACTAATTCGTTATAAGAGCTCCAATTTATCGTCTCATGAATTTGAGGGATCGAGTTAAATAGAATTTTGCCTGCCGCGCTCAAAATTCTTTTCTCCATATGCTTATAGTCATGGGCAGAGTGAAAAGTGATGGGCACATGCTCACTTAAGCTTGGGGCGGCAGACTGACTTTTGCTTTCCTCCTCAACTACACGAACTACTTGCACTGATGGGGATACATGCGGTAAGGGATTACAATCTAAAGACATATCATTAACTCCTTTGAGCGCTTTTTAGAAATCTGCTCTTTCTCATTTTAGGATGTCTCTTCCTCTAGCAAAAACATTCAAAAGGCATTAAGAAAATGTGGAAGGTTAAACCTCCTACCTATAAAGATCTCTCATCTTTTGATCAGATTAGAGAAGTTTTTGTTGATTATATTGTGAGGTGTTTTTAATTACAAATAAATTAATTTAACATGTTTTTTATTGCTGCCTCGAGTGCCAAGAATCTGGAGGGAAGGGGGATTAAGAAAGTAAGTTTTGGTTGATCTGAGATGGGTCTAATAGAAATTTATTCAGTGCAGGCGAGCAATTACAGTACAGAAGATTGAAGGCTCGCTTGTAGCGAGCCTTCAAGAGGTCTTGCTCAGCAAGGACTATTTGCCATGCTTGCCCTGTGCATCTAATCCACCCAAGCCTGGTTTTTTCTTAGCTGTTTTGTCTTGGATAGATCCACTAGCGCTGCCTTTTTCTCCAGAAGCGCTTTTGCCGCCGGAAATTTTGGACATTTCAGATTCGGATAGCTCATGGCTTTTGTGTCCTGCTGGGTGTTGTGCGCCGCTTTGGCCGGGTTTGCCGGCTTTGCCTGCTCTGTCAAAGCCGCCGCTGCTGTAGTCTTCGTTACCTTTAGGTGTTTTAGACATATAAATCTCCTTATAGCTAAAAAATTTTATTTAATGCAGAAAATGCCCTTAAGGCTCAATTTGAAGATGCTTGAGATTCCACTAACATCTCCTGAAATCAAGCCTTAGAGAGCATGCCACATGTTTTCGCCGCATAGCTTTCCTCAACTTATTTGGTTGAGCATCTAGGCTTAAGCTTCACATGTGCAGGTAATTACTCCCTTATCTGCATATTACAAATTTCCCATAAAAATTCAAATAAATTCTTCGCCAAGTCAAGTCTTGGTGAAGTTAAGGGACTTTTGTCGCTTGGTGCGTGGCCATTTTAAACCAAAAATGCTTGCGTGACATTAAAAAAAAAATGATCGATAATTCAGAAATAACGTCTTCGAAACGCGAGTGATTCCATGCCCGAGGAAAAACAAGAGCATAGCCCAGCAGAATCGACCCAAGAGGTACCGCAGCAGATTTATCGGCGCGCTTCGCTCGAACGGCTGGCCAATCCTGAGCAGCTCGACAACCTCTTGGTAGTAGCTACACCCAAAGCCTGGGCGGCGCTTCTGTCGGTGATGGGCGCCATTGCCGCCGTATTGGTTTGGGCGATCTATGGCTCCATTCCCATTTCTGTGGAAGGCAGAGGCATCTTGATGAACCCCAAAGGGCAGCTATTTAGCGTGCAGTCGCCCATGCGCGGCACGGTCAAAGCCATTGAGGTCAAAGAAGGGTCTAAAGTACACATTGGCAGCCCAATTGCCGAAATATTCGATCCCCAGCAGGCCATTAAGTTGAAAATTGCCTCCCGTCAAATAGCCGCATGGACAAAAGAGCTGACGCGTTTGAAAGGAGGCGCCCAAGGCGCGCTCCAAGATTCGACGGTAAGCGCTGAAAATGCCCTCGCGCAGGTGGCCGGCGAAAAGCATCTATTTCAATTCCAGGGCGAACAGGAGCTTCTGAAAGCGCTTTCGGCGCTCAATCAGGTGCGCAGTTCAGCCAATGGCACGGTTTTGGAGCTGCTGGTCAATTTGGGAGACCATGTGGAAGAGGGCACGCCTTTGGCTTCTTTGGAGTATCTGTCGCAAGGGGCCGCTCATTACATCTTTTATGGCTATTTCCCGATAGAAAAGGGCAAGAGCATCTTGCCAGGGACAGCCATGCACATGGAAATTTCTACAGTGGACTTTCAGCAATACGGGTATCTTTTGGGCACAGTGACTGAGGTTTCGCATTATGCGGTATCCAAAGAAAGCGTTTATCGGAATATCCACAACAAAGAACTGGCAGAATACCTCATGGGAAATGGCAGTGCGGTCATCCAAGTCATGGTAGAGCCGCAAATCGATCCTTTGACCGGCAAATACCATTGGACTTCTGGACGCAATCCCCCTAGCGCGCTTTCAACGGGCACAATTTGCAAAATGCAAGCCATCTTGGAGCGCATACGCCCGATTTACTATCTGCTCCCCTTAAGCGAATTTAAGCATTCATCCCAAACCATCTGCCCTTGTCCAGAAGGGAAGGGGTAAGCGCCTATGTGGCCACGCATATACCGAAGGATTAAAACGCCTACGATTGTGCAGATGGAGGCTACAGAGTGTGGCGCAGTCAGCGTGGCTGTAATCTTGGCCTATTTTGGCAAATACGTGTCTATGGAGGAGCTGCGGATGGTCTGCAGCGTTTCGCGCGACGGCAGCAACGCCTACAATATGGTAAAAGGGGCGCTTAAGTATGGTTTAGAAGTCAAAGGTTTTAGCAAGGAGATCGAAAGTTTGTATGCCGTAGAGCTGCCGGCCATTCTCTATTGGAACTTTGAGCATTTTTTGGTGCTGGAGGGCTTTGGCAAAGACAAAGTGTATATCAATGATCCGGCGACCGGCCCGCGGACGATCTCCTATGACGATTTGGACCAGTCGTACACCGGAGTGGTTTTCATTTGCCGGACATGTGCCGATTTTGTGCCCTCTGGAAGGCCTGCCAGTTTGATAAATGCGCTTTATATGCGCTTGAAAAACGTCAAGGGAGCGCTTTCTTACGCCTTGCTGGCGGGCATCGGCTTGGTCATTCCCACCATAGCTTTGCCGGCTTTTACCCAAGTATTTATCGATCAGATCGTAGTCAATCACAACCTGGCCTGGAAATTTGGCATCATCGCAGGACTGCTGATGGCTATCATCTGCGGCGGAGCGCTCACTTTTTTGCAAGGCGCCGTGCTCAACAAACTAAATGCGCGCCTATGCTTGCGCTTTGCCAGCGATGCCTTCTGGCATATGCTGCGTTTACCCCTTTCGTTCTATACACAGCGCTACCCAGCCGAGATAGCTTACCGCCTAGTCCTCAACGACGCCATTAGCCATGTGATTACGGGATCTTTAGCTACCACAGTCATCAGCATCCTCTTTATCTTCATCTACGGCATAGCCATGATGTATTACGACAGCCTGATCGCCCTGATAGTTATCCTTTTGACACTAGCGAACATTGCCTGTATGTATTTCTTTTTCTGCTTGCGCAAAGCTTCCTACGCATGTTATCAGGCCGACTTAGGCAAAAGCAATGCATATACTCTGGGGGCCTTAAGCAATATCGAAACTATCAAAGCCACCGGCACCGAGGTGAAGTTTTTTTCGATGTGGGCGGCTTATTATACCAAAGTGATCAACGTTTTGCAAAGTGTGGAGAGAAAAGACGTGTGCTTGTCGATCATCTCCTCCTTTTTGCAATCCCTGGCATTTTTGGCGCTGGTGGGAATAGGCGGATGGAAAGTGATACACGGCAGCCTGACTGTCGGCATGTTTATGGCTTTGCAGCTGCTTATGTACAGCTTCATGCGGCCGGTGATGCAGCTGGTCGATTTCTCTCAAACTATTCAGTTGCTAAAAGTGGATATCACGCGCCTCGACGACATTATAAAAAATCCCATCGACCCTATCTTTGCCCAAGAAAGCACTGCATTTCCCTCCTTGCCGCCAGATGTGCAAACTGCACACCAAACAATCAGAGCCAGCTCTGCCAGAGGCCCCTCCCTAGCTGGTATTTCTCCAGTTGGCGTTACGTCGGCTGCTCTGCCTCCAATGGTCAAGCTCGATGGCTATCTGGAGCTGCAGAATATAACCTTTGGGTATAGCCCGCTCGATCCTCCAGTCCTGAAAGGCATCAACTTGTCGATAAATCCTGGTAAAAGCGTAGCATTAGTCGGCCCTACGGGCAGTGGGAAATCCAGCGTGGTCAAAGTTTTAGCCGGTTATTTTTTGCCATGGAGCGGTGAAATTCTTTTCGACAAGGTCCCCAGCGATAAGACGGCGCGCCAGCGCATTGTGGCTTCGATGGCCATCATTGAGCAAGAACCCTTTTTATTTAATGGAACGGTCAAAGATAACCTCACTTTGCTAGATCCCCTCGTGGCCCAAGAAGATATGATCAGAGCGGCAAAAGATGCCTGCATTCACGAAGAAATACTGGCCCGGCCGGGAGGCTATGACCTGGAAATACAAGAAAACGGAGCAAACCTCAGCGGCGGCCANNAGGCAGCGGCTGGAAATTGCGCGCGGGCTCATCAAAAATCCTACAATCATCGTCATGGATGAATCCACGAGTGCTTTGGACTCTGAAACTGAAGCCGAGATTATCCGCAATGTGCGCCGCCGGGGTTGTGCACTGCTGATGATAGCCCATCGTTTGAGCACCATACGCAACTGCGATGAGATTTTGGTGATGCAGCAAGGCGAAATTATCGCTGCGGGTACCCATGAAGAATTGAAAGCCATTCCAGGGATCTATCGGGAACTGATCGAAAGCGAGCATTTGCCATGAAAACCACCCAGTATGCCTTTCCTCCGCCTGGGCTATGGGAGTTATTTCAAAGCAAAGGGCGACCTTTTATTGTGGAGATGAGCTACCGCATCTTGTTGCACGATGTAAATAGTATCTTGTGGGTGGAGTCGGGGGATTTAGACATCTTCGCCATGCAGCCCAAAAGCCAAGATTCGCATCTTAAAGAAGCCTTCTATGCCAGCATGGCCAAGTATACCCATACATTTTTAGGCGATTTCATTGAAGGCTCTTTAACCTACTTGGAAAGTATTTATCCCCATCAACTCATTTTCCCCTTTGACATATCCTCTGATCGTGACAGCTACAAAGTGATTGCTTTAGCCAATAGCCGGGTTTGTCTGCGCAAAATCAATATAGCTGATCTAGCTGCTTATTTGGAGCATTCCGCAGAATCTTGGGATAGTTTTATGGGGCAGATGAAGGGATGGGTAAATGCCCGATTATCAATTTTTCGCAATTATCACGCCTATCGCATTTCGCATCAGCTTGAATGCGGTTCTAAGTGCCTTTTGAAGGCTGGTGAAACCCTAGGATTGTCCCGCCGCCTGCATCTAGAAGATAGCGCTGTTACCATCTGGATTAGAGTGGTAAGTGGTTCGATGCACTTGCTGGGCTTGCCGCATATTCACTTGCCGGCAAATGGCATACCTTTTCCTTTGACGGCTTTGGCTTGGCTTACCTGCCAAGAAGCTGGTGAAGTGCAGGCGGTTGACTTAGATGTGCGCCAGGAGGTGCATAAGGCCGATAATTTGTTCTTGCTATGGAAGGGGTTGCTGAGCTTTCATCAGGCCGTTTTGGATGTGGTAGCGCATGACTCTGCTGGAAAACTGCTCAAAGAACAAGCTGAGATCGCCCTTAAAGTTGGAAAGGATGCCGAGCTCTTGGATGAGACCCTTAAAAAAATGGGTTCTATTTTCTCTAGGGATGATCAATTGCCCAGCCTCTCCAGCCAAAATCCCTTGCTAAACGCCTGCCAGTTAGTGGGTAGATGTATAGATCACAAGTTTATCGAGCTTCCAGAAAATAAGGGCAAAACAGTTGAAGATCGCTTGTACGAGATAGCTGTAGCCTCGAAGGTAAACTATCGAAAAGTTTTGCTGGTCAAGCATTGGTGGAAAGGCGACCACGGCCCTTTGCTTGGTTTTGTCAAAAAAGCGCCTGTAGATGAACAGGCCAGTGCAACTGGATTTGATTTTGAAAATGTCCCTGTGGCACTTATTAGGGAATCTTCTGGCAAATATGCCGCCATAAATCCCGCCAGCGGAATTAAACACTGGATCGATAGCCGCGCAGCCGAAAACATTGGTGCGCGCGGCAGCATGTTTTACCGCTCCCTGCCTCAAAAATCCGAAGTCTCGGAATCTGATGTGCTCAAATACTGTTTAAAAGGGCGGGGCAAAGACTTGAGCTGCATTTTAATCGTGAGTTTTTTAGGTGTGTTGCTTAGCCTGTTTATTCCCTTTGCGTATAGCGTCTTATTTGATACAGCCCTGCCTTATCTCGATACAGAGCTTCTATGGGCGGTGACCATGGGCTTGGGGGTAGT
>PLSG01000277.1 GCA_003164155.1 Parachlamydiaceae bacterium
GTAATGCTAAGGGCATCGCCCTAGGCTACATGCCCCCGCCCCCGGGGGTGAATGCCATTTGTCCACTGAGGGGATTCTTTTACATCTTTTTTGACTTTACAATTTTTTGAACCAGGAATATCTCATGCCAGAAAGAATGCGAAAAATACTCAAAATCTGCGCCGCCACCATTGGCGTATTGTTCCTCATCTTACTTATTTTAGGTATTGTGGCTTATCTGACTCTCAGAAGCAGCTTGCCGCAGCTTTCTGGCAGCATCGAGGTAGATGGTTTGAAGGCCGCGGTATCGATTGATAGAGATAACTTAGGTGTCCCCACGATTGAGGGTGAGAATAGGCGCGATGTAGCCCAAGCCTTGGGATTCCTACATGCCCAAGAGCGCTTTTTCCAGATGGATCTCATGCGCCGTGCCGCAGCTGGAGAACTGTCAGAACTCTTTGGCATAGATGCCCTGGAGTTTGACAAAAGCCGACGCTTGCATAGATTCCGCCATCTTTCGCAACAAATTTACCACGATATGCAAGCGGATGAAAAAACAGTCATTGATGCCTACTCTGCAGGAGTCAATCGCGGACTCGCAGCTTTAAAAGCCAAACCTTTCGAATATTTGCTGCTAACCACAAAACCCTCTATATGGCAACCTGAAGATTCTCTATTAGTGTCTATGGGACTTTTCTTCGAATTACAAGACTCCTTCGGGCACATGGATCTGGCTCGCGGTTACATGCAAGAGCTGCTTCCGCCTGAAGTTTATCGTTTTTTCGTTTTGAATGGTTCGCACTGGGAAGCCACGCTCGACAGATCCAAAACACCTTTTATACCTATTCCAAATGAAGAGGCCTTCGCCTACTTGAAAGCCGATCACCCTACTTTGCCTTTATCGCTTGTATCGCACGGGTTATCAGATAAAGCACAAAAGCCACTGGGCGGCAGTAATCATTGGGCACTAGATGGCAGCAAAACAGTCGATGGAAAGGCATTGCTGGCTTGTGATATGCATCTGCAGCTGGGCGTGCCCACTTTATGGTATCGAGCTTCGCTTACTTACACACACTTAGATCAAGCACAGCATCCGCAAAAAATCACAGTCACCGGAGCCACCCTTCCCGGAACTCCCTTTGTGATCATCGGCAGCAACCAACACATTGCCTGGGGATTTACTAACTCCTATATTGACACGACGGATGTGATCATCATCTCCCCTGACCCTACGCAAGCCGGCTTTTACTTATCTCCTAAGGGTCCATTGCCTTACACTATCGCCACCGAATATATTTCCATCAAAGGTCAAGATCCCTTGCCCTATGCCATTTCTTCGACTATCTGGGGACCTATCATGCCCGAAAAATTTCTGGATAAAACCACAGCCTTGGCCTGGATAGCGCATTTACCCGAGGCAGTCAATGCACGCATAATGGATTTAGAAACCACCAAAAGTGTAGATGCGGCCTTTCAAACCATTGGGCACATTCGCATGCCTCTAGTCAACTTCATGGTGGCCGATAAGCATGGACATATCGGATGGAGTCTAATCGGCGCTATCCCCGAGCGTCGCGGTTTTAATGGGACGGTCCCCGTGTCATTTGCCGACGGCTCAGCTGAATGGATAGGCCCCAAAAATACTAAAGACTATCCTCACCTCAAAGATCCTTCACAAGGATTTTTATACACGGCCAATAACAAAGTACTTGGAGATCAGTGGCAGGAGTTCATGGGTCAATCTGGTTTCATCAACAGCATCCGCGCTTACCAAATTGCGCATAAGCTTGCCGAGACCTCTCAAGCTAGTGCACAAGACATGCTGGATATACAGTTAGATATTAAAGCTCCCTTTCATGAGCGCTGGAGAAGCTTGATGCTTTCCACTTTAAACGCACACACGCATTCGGCCTCTAGACAAACTCTTCAAAGTCTCCTGCTGTCATGGGATGGAACTTGTTCGGTTGACTCCGCAGCATACTACTGGATAAGACAGTTTCGCAAGATCCTTTCAGATAAAGTGGTACATCGTCTGTTAGCGCCTTGTTTTAAGGCTAAGCCAGATTTTGTGCTCCCCTATCTCGATTTTGAAGAACCAACCTGGATGATAGTTAGTCAACAACCTGCCTACCTTAAAGATCCCCGCTACGCCAGCTGGCAAGCCGAGTTATTGGCCTGTATCGATGAAATGCTAGCTGGTCATTCAGCACAAGATATCTGCCGGTCAACCTGGGGCAAACACTGTACGATCGACATGGCGCATCCTTTAAGCCAAGCGGTGCCTTTTCTACACTATCTGCTCGATATGCCTGCCTNNCTTCAGGCATTTTTCACTCCCCTGCCGGCCAAAGTGGTCATCCCCTTTCTCCCCACTACCGCGATGGGCAGGCGGCTTGGGAACAAGGTAAACCCGCCCCCTTTTTGCCGGGAAAGAAAGTACACACGCTTAAGCTGACACCTGCCCTTGGCGGCTTTTTAGAATACAACGGTGACTAATACACTGTAAGCATTTAAATTGAGGGTGAAAGCATCCTATT
>PLSG01000405.1 GCA_003164155.1 Parachlamydiaceae bacterium
GTATGCGGGTTTGAGCTCTATGCTCTTTTGTATTATTTCATTCAGAAAGGGTTCTAGGGATTTTGCTAAAGCCAAGGCACTGTCTTGATCTATTTTTAGCATTTTCTTTTCTAGAAGACGCCCTTCAAAGACAAGAGCTACAAGCTCTTCTAGCGAAGCCTTCTCTCTTAACTGCGGCAGATAGCGCAGGGCCAAGGGGTTATTTTTAATAGCCAAGGTGGTAATGTTCTGGATCTCCTCCAAAAATTCTCCCGCCATGCCTTTGCTCCAAAGAAGAGAAACAAAGTTCGCCACTGACTCCAAAGTTTTTCCATCCAAGGCCACAGCTTTAGCCGCTAAATCCAAAAAATCTTTTCTATTTAACCATATTAATTCTCTGCACTCAGAAAGCATTTGTGGATATTCGCCTATAGTTAAACTTAGCAATTTTACGAATTGAGGATAAAATTCTTTTTGATCATCAGTCTCAAGTAACTCAAACTCCTCTGTCAAAGATTTTAAAAAATTTAAAGGACTGTAACTTTTTCCTTTTTTCGCGACTTCAATTTCTACAAGAGAAAGAAACTCTGATGGAGGTAGACCGACAAGTTTATCTAACATAAAAAGTTCGCCCTGCATGGCAATCTGAGCCAAGCGCATAAAATTGGAAGAGGGCAGATGCTCAATAAGCCAAGGCAGCTCAGATACAAATAAATTATTAAAATAATTAGCATGCGGGTGATTAGCTGCCCCATCTATAATCTGATCGGCTTCTAATTTTGATAAAAGCACCTTTTCAGCAAGCTCCACAATTTCGTCTTCTGAAAAATCCCCTTTTATAAAGCTGTGTAATTCAGGCGAAGCGTGTGCGTCAGTCGATAGCATCGTTTTTCCTAAAAGCTCAGGAAATGTTGTCACTATAGACGCAATAAACTCTTTGATTGAATCGGCTTGTTTTCTTAAAAAAGTTTCTTTGTTTTTAAAATAGAATAAATAGCCATCCATGAAAACCAAACTTTGCCTAGCCATCTCAGGAGACTGCATGCCCATATCTTTAATCTTCCCCAGCAACTCCTTGGGGGAAATTGTCTTCAGTAAATAGAGAATATCATCGCGTTGATCGAAAGAAATCGTTTTTAACGATAGGAATAAAAGCTTTTCTTTTTCTTCCGCTTTTAAAAAATCTGGATTGATATCTAACTGCTTAATTACATTAAAAACATTTCTTTGAATATCAAAATCTTTGAGATTTAAAACAACAGACATCAACTGTTTTACGCGCGTTTTTATCTCCTCAGAAGCCGGAGAAAGATGTAAATTACCTGCGACAATCTGCCATCGCTGGTCAGCAGGTAGAGTAGTATTTTCCTTAAGCAAAGATATTATTAAATCGAAAATTTGTTTTTCATCAGAGATATTAAAACGTATAAGCGCATGGCTTAAATTCTCAGGTGAATATTTGGCAATTTTATGCAAAATGACCTGGATTTTTTCGACGCTGGAAAAACTTAAAAGCGATAAACTTAAAAATTGTGGGCATTTTTCAATGAGTTTGGTGAGTGCCCTAAAGCGAATCTCTTCGCTAGGGAAATAACGATCCCAATTTTTGACAACCACACTGGCTTGGGCGGGGATAAAGGCATCTATGATGCGCGGCCAAAAGGCTTCACCGATTCCCCACTTAGAAAAGTTTTCAGCCACGAAAATAGCATGCGCCGGCAAGAGAGCTTCTACGACTTGCATATGCAGCTCTGGATTGAGCATGGCAGCCAAAAACAGGCCAATTTCCTTTTTTTCTGATTCATTTAGCTTTCGATTTTCAGATGAAACCGCTTGAATGATTTTTATCAAAGAGAGACATAGCGCCTTTTCGTCCCTGTCGACATACCCCTGTATGCGTTGAAAGATGTGCTGCGCTCTATCGCACGCTTTTGTAAAATCATTGCCGCTACCCATCTCATGGCTACTATTGCTATGGCGGTCAATTTCCTCAGATCCCCTTTTAAGCTCAATTTCTTTTAATCTGCCCATGAGCGCAGAAAGATCCTTCAACTGGGGGGCTAAAGTCATCGATCACATCCCTATCTGATACGATAGCTGCAAAGCGTTTGACGAGCATCGAAAGTTCATCGACTTGTTCTTCTAAGCCCTCTAGATTTGCAGGGAGAGCTTGTCCCCAAGTTCTAAGTGCATGCCTGGCCGGTTCAAATGACGATGCCATAAAAACACCTTATTATAAAATAGCAACTTTAATTACGAGGTAAATATTTAAAAAGTTTTATCCAAATCATAAAACACACCTTACACAAATACAATCTATAAATGAATTATGATATATAATAATTTTGCAAGTCAAGGCGATTGTCTTTAGACAAGGGTTAGTTACCCTTTACTCCCCATCATTTTTTACTCTTCCCATTCTCCCTATCCTATAAAAAATTTACCGAAGAAATAACAATTATCTTAGCCTGACGCAAACAATTGAATGTAGTAATAGAATGTCTCAAAATAAAAATACGCCTCAAAATCTTTATCAAAAATTAATTATTTTCATTCACAATTAATCATATCTCTGATCAAAAACAACCATATAAAACACGCAAAAAAATTCAAACAGCTATAAGCTACAAAATAAAAGGGATATACATGTTTATAAATTTCATGAGAAGATCTTTTCTGGGTATAGTGCTTACGGGCTTTATAGGCCTTTCTGCAATCTCTATACCGCTAGTTTCGGGATCGTTATTGGCCAATGCGCCAGTCGCTGCACAAAAAAGCTTCATAGAAGGCATTGAAGAGCATCCAATTATCCTCAGCAACCATCTACCCGTAGCAAAAGGAGAATATAATCCACTAAATGGATCTATTTATGAACTTTTAAACAAAGCCCAATCCTCTATTTTGATTTTTACTTTTACATTCGGTGATAGCCAAACGACTAAAATTTTAAATGAAAAAGCCCAAAACGGCCTAAAGATTAAAATTGTTTTGGACCGCGCACACATAGGCAATCTGCGCATTCTTCTGCACCCTTCTATCGAGATAGTCACAAGAGCCACAGGAGAGGGGCATGTGCATCACAAGATGCTCATCGTCGATGAAAACTATATTTGGATTGGATCGCCTAATTTCTCGGCGGCCGGGATCCTAGACGCTAAAAATATTTCGATTGCCTACAGCGATCCTCTAACGGCTGCTTTGCTCCACCATGAAGCGCTTTGCATCGAAGGCAAAGCCAAAAGAAGCAGCGCGACACCTCTTTCGACATATATGGGCAATCAACTCATCGAATTATATATTATGCCTCACACAGAACTCAAACAAACACCTACTGTAGAGTGGGATTTAAATTTCCTGGCCCAAACCAAGATCATAGAGCTAATCGATCAAGCGCGCACAAGTATAAAAGTTGCCATGAATGTTTGGTCTTATAAAGATATCAGCCGGGCGTTAGTCAAAGCCAAGCAGCGCGGAGTAGATGTGCAAATCATTACAATTCAAGCCAATATCACACAAGAAGCCTTGACGATTATGCTAAAAGAAGGCTTGTCCATCAAATATGCAGAAAGCCATTATAAATGGATGCTGGTCGATGACAGCATTTATATGAACGGCTCGCCTAATTGGACCGTTAACGCTTTTTCAAGAAGCGATGAAAGCATTCTTTTTTTATATGATCTAAGCCAAGCGCAGCTAAACACAGTGCACGCCATTTGGCAAAATCTTTCAAAATAGTAGCGCCCCAGCGCTAACATGGGCAGACACCTCAACAGAGGTTTTTGCCCTAGACAATGTACTAGTCCATCTCTATATCTCATTAAAATAAACTGCTCATTCCAATTATTTCCATTTTCATATTAGAATGTATGAGCTTTATCCTAGATTTAATTTTCAGATTTAACTAGTCAATATTTTGGAGTATTATGTCGTCTTATATAGTTGAGCGTAGCCCTGATAAATATGGTGGACAACAGAAGAGGTACCTCACAGAAGTGGAAGCACTCGTTACGGAAACAGCCGCAACCTTCCATAAAGCTGTGGCACAGCGTGCAAATTTAACTGAACTTTTTCATAAAACACTGATTTCTTTGAGTGCAATTCGCCAGAGCATTGCCAAGGCGCATGGGACAGCTGATGCAGAACTTTTTGGAATCCGTCGAGATGGGGCCATATTTCCAGGTCCTTGTGCGCTAACTTCTCTTAGAAGCCCTTATGAACAATATCACAAGCGCCTGCTGCCTTATATTCAAAAACACTTGAGCACTATGCGGCATACGCTTAAGGAATTTCAGGAAACTGTTTTAAAAATTCCAGGCGAGCCGTGCTTGGGCAGAGCCTCTTCCATAGAATTTTCTATTTTAACTTTCGAAGCCATGAAAACCTGGCCAGTATCACAATCTGAAGTATACGCCAACATATGCAAATTATGTTCCTTGCCAATTCCAGAAGGTCCTTTTGAGCTTGAGCAGCTAAATCAATTGATAAAAAATAAAACCGCTATGCAGAGGCTAAAAGAGCGCTATCCTGAAGACTATAAACGTTTAAAAATCAGCCAAATTATACTGCATGCCAGAACAGCTTTTGAAGGAAAAAAATCAGATTGGGTGCTTGTCACCATCCGCTCAGAGGTCAATGGAAAAATGTATGCGCTTTCTCAATATCACACTTGGCTATATCGGGATTTTAAAGAAGATCCCATAGAACATATGACAGGCCGTTCTGTAGTTTCACTGATTCATCAAGATCCCTTCCTAATTGAGGGCATGCTGGTGGATATTGCGGCTATCTTTAAGCAGGCGATTGAGTGGGATAGAGGGAGTTTAAAAACACTGCAAAATCATGTAGCCTTGTTCCAATACGAACTAGCCCACGCCATGCCCTTAATTAGAGGAAGCGCTGCCGTTTCAGAATGGTTTGAAATGGCCATATACCGATTTCACGGTTTTAATCTTACTTATCACCCAAAAAAAATGGTAAATTTAGAAGCCCACNNAAGCCCTCACTTTGCTGCCCAAGCCCTTTGTCGACAGTTATGAGGGCATGCTTGAGTTAGATGCCATCGTTTCTAATCCAAAGTCAACCCCCTCGCTCTGTTTAGAATCCAGCAGTTCTGCAAGTTCATCTAGCTCCTCTGGAGAGACCAGGGCAAGTGTGCCTGAGGGAAAAGAAAAGGCTGTGCTCAAAAAGGCGCTGAGTTAACCGTAGAATACGCCAAATGCCAAGGTATGTCGTTGTTGACTAGCACACTGTCAAGGTAGAATTTACTGA
>PLSG01000222.1 GCA_003164155.1 Parachlamydiaceae bacterium
TAAATATAACGTTCGTAGTCCGTATGTTTATAACCCAGCTGTTTCATAACTCGCTTAAGCTGCAATTCTATGGATTCCATTGCATCTGGCAACAAACCGGTTAATCCCAAATGCTCTCTTTCTTGTTCCGAAAATGCGGTAGATTTATTTAAGGTGGGATTTTCTAAAATTCTTATACCTGATTGATTTTGCATTTATTTCCCCTGCTTTATAATTTTATCTGGGTAGCACATCTGTAAGGGATTGACCAAACGATCAAATTCATCGGGCTTTACATAACCCATTTTTAGGGCTGCTTCACGCAGGCTTAGGTCGTGATCTAGGGCATAATGCGCAATCTCTGATGCTTTATCATATCCTATGACCGGACTTAGTGCTGTGACTAGCATTAATGAATTATCTAAGTCTTTTTTGATGCGCTTTAAATTTGGCTGAGTATCTTTAACCAAGAACTTATCAAAATTTTCGCAACCCCCTTTCAAAATCCTAATAGAATGCATAAGGTTGTAGATAATTAAAGGTTTATAAACATTCATTTCAAGATAACCACTAGCTCCTCCAAAAGATACCCCCACGTCATTAGCCATGACTTGTACGGCTACCATGGCCAATGCTTCCCATTGTGTAGGGTTTACTTTGCCTGGCATGATAGAGGAGCCTGGTTCATTAGAGCGAATAATGAGTTCGTACAACCCTGCACGTGGTCCACAAGAGAGCAGTCTGATGTCATTTGCCATTTTATAAAGCGAAACGGCTAAAGTTTTGAGGGCTCCACTCATTTGCACAAGCGCATTGTGGGCACCTTGCACAGTAAACTTATTTTTGGCAGTCACAAAGGGCAGCTGTGTAAGTTGAGCAATCTGTGCAGCGACTTCTTTGTCAAATCCTTCCAGCGTATTTAATCCCGTACCTACGGCTGTTCCCCCCAATGCTAACTGGTAAACGCTTTTAAGAGCATATTCTAAGTCTTTGAGATTATCATCGAGCATGCCTACATATCCTGAAAATTCTTGACCCAAGGTGAGGGGGGTAGCATCCTGAAGATGCGTGCGGCCAAGTTTAACGATATTTTTCCACTGCTTGACTTTAGCATCTAGACTATTGCGCAAAAGCTCAAGTGTAGGCATAAGAGTCTTCTTAATTTCTATGGCAGCTGCGATATGCATAACTGTCGGAAAGGAATCATTAGACGATTGAGACATATTAACATCATCATTGGGATGGATGGGGATTTTACTGCCCAAAGGTTTTTTAGCTAGCTGCGAGCAGCGATTGGCAATAACTTCATTTACATTCATGTTGAACTGCGTACCACTCCCCGTCATCCACACATGTAAAGGGAAATGCGCGTTGTGCTGGCCATCCAAAATTTCGTCACAAACGCGAATAATAAGGTCTGCTTTGGCTTTGGGAAGGCGCTTTTGCCGGTAGTTAACTAAAGCCGCTGCTTTTTTCTCTATCGCGTAGGCTGGGATCATTTCTTTTGGAATGAGGTCATCTCCAATGCAAAAATGATCCAAGGAACGCTGCGTTTGTGCTCCCCACAAGCGATCAATGGGCACCTTTACATCTCCGAGACTATCGCTTTCGACTCTAAATTTTGCCATATGCCCTCGAAAAAATGAGTATTTTTTTTGACAGGGTTCAAAATAAACTTCCAACTTCTTGATAAAGCAATCGCGTATTTAAAGAAAATGAAAACCAGTTCATCTCACAAATTTAATAAAGTGAAATTGGACCGTAAAATTACAGGGGTTCTGCAGCAAAACGAAGCATTTTTTTTCACTTTTTCAAGAATTCAGCAGGAATTCTGGGCTTGGTCCAGAATTCCTGCTTCTATCCTTCCCATCTTTTCCTAATCATACCCATCTTGAAATTTTTACAGGATAACAGGATAGGAAAAGATAAGAAGGATAGAAGAAATCATTGATCGAAGGTTTTTCTAGTGATTATGAAAATACACGCATAGTTACATATTGGACGAATTAGAAGTTGTGATTAATAAGATGGTGGTGTATAGTGTCTCATAGCTAAAGCAAATTAAAAACATTAGTTAGTTTTTATAAAACCCATTTTTGTTAAAATTTGAACATATTTAGTACTAGGCTTAAATGGTAAAAAGAGACAAGTATTTATGATCCCTTTTCATCCTCATCCCGCGGCAGCTGCGGGCTTCCCAAATGCTTCTACGACGCTCATTTCTGAGCCTATGCCCACTGAAGCAGTACTCACAGAGTTAAATACTCCGTCATCTAGCGCATGTCTTTCGCTTATTTCCACGCATGCACCTGCCCATGAGAGCCGGAAAAAAATCCCCTTGTGGAACCCCATGCAGCAAACTCGCTTTGAGGAAATCCGCAAAGCACCTGTTATAGTGGAATGCCACGCCATGGGGGAGATAGATCAGACGGGAATGGGACTCATACCGCTAGAAGTGAGTATGGGCGATCTACTGCAATTCATCGGCTTTGCCTTATACCATCCCACAGCTAGAAGCATGTGCGGCAAGGAATTTGCCCCCATTGAAAGCTTACACGCCTTGTTCGAAAAACACCGCACCGTCGCCTATCCTCTAGATGCTGTCTTGGCCGGTGGGGCGGCTACCTATGTGGTGATTGGACAAGATTTTCCTTATAAAGACCTTGACCTAGTGGTATATGTCCCCTTCCCTACAACCCGACAATTTTTCGATGACTACTTTAAGAATCTTTTCGCCAACTATCTAAGCATGCTGCTGCTAGAAAAATCGATGAACGACGGTTGGCCTAAATCTAAATATCCTCCTCCGCAGCCGCCCGCGCACATAATCCGCAAAGGATATTTCAGCGACCTGATGCATTTCCCGGGGAATTGGGGAGCCATGTGCGGTTTAAACGGACCGCAAGGTTTAAACGTATCATTCCTTTACCGTCCTCAGCACTATTCTGTTGGCGTAACCACAGGTTGGGTTATAGCCCTAAATACAGGACATGTGAGCTGCACAGATGGATTGAGCTTTTGCCGGGATGAGCAAGAGATTATGCACGCTTACCAGATTACTAAACGGCGCTTGAATCCTGTACCTCATCCGCAGACCGTTTACAAATTAATCTTTCGGCTGCTTCACCGATCGACACTGGGCTTTCAAAATGATAAAGCAACTATTGCCACGGGTGTAGATCAACTGGAGAAGATGTCCAAAGAGTCTCTTAAACCAATCCTCGAAAAACATCAAAATAGCCATTACCCCCTTTCCAAGTTGGCTTGGGTGGCCGAATTCGTCACGGCCCTTGCATATGCCCCGCACGACCATGCCTACTGCGCCAAGCTGGCTTGGGCATGGCAAGCCCAAAGCCACAGCTTGCATAAAGANNCTGCCGATGTGCACATGCTGCATGTCAAACCAGATTTGGTGCCTACGCTTTTGAAGCGCGTGCGCTTAGCGGCCTTCTCAAGTTTAGGAAAAGCCCAGGGAGCGTCTTCCAGCACTGTACAAGCCTATCGCTTTTTCTTTATGCATCCTAAAGAACCCATAAGGGAGCAGTTTGCGCTCACACACACAGGGGGAATTCACTATCTTGACCTGCCAG
>PLSG01000482.1 GCA_003164155.1 Parachlamydiaceae bacterium
GCTGAGTAAGTGAGTAAAGTTTAGCAAAATCTGTTAAGCTCAAATTGGTATTTCTTAAATCGAGCTCAGTGAGATTTTTCAACCCGGCTAGTAATTGGATTTCCACCTCTCTGATATTAGTGGATGCCAAATTCAAAATTCTGAGCTTGGGCATCTTGGCAATATGCTTCACAGCATTTGCAGAGATTTTGGTTCCTTCTAGATTCAACTCTTGCAACTCAGGTAACTGGGCTAATAAAGCGACAGCTCCATTTCCTAGGTCAGAATTGACGGCAATGAGTTGTTGTAAATTTGGTGAGAAGTTCACAAAGGGGATCGACTTAGCTTTAGAACCCGATATATTTAAAATGCGCAAGTTATCAAATCCTCCTAGCCCTAGCTGTTCAATATGCGCGGTTGAAAATACAACACTTCCTAAAATTAGCTCTTCTAAAGATGAAGAATGANNTCAAAGAAAGAAAGGTTGGTTAGATCAACACCAGATAAATTTAAACTCTTGATATTCGGCGTCCATGGGGCAAAATTTAAACTCGTAAGTATAAAGTAGGTTAAGTTAAGCGATTGAATTTGGGGAAAAGGGCCACCCTCCAAAGAAAATGGGAATGGATCCACTCTGCGAGTGGGATAACTAATGTAATTATTAAAAGCTAAGGTTAAATCTAAATACTCTAGGGCAGGTAAAGACATAATTCTTGAGACATCATCTTGATTTAACTTGACATTGTAATTGACAATTAAACGCTTGAGGTAAGGGAGATTTTCCAAAAGACTAATCCAACGGTTATCTGTGGTTCGAGAGCAAGCAAGAGAATTGCCTATATACAGTTCTTCCAGACGCGTTAAGGTTGAAATTTTTTTAATTTGTTCGTTAGATAAAAGAGTGAATATCCCATTATCTCTAAGATCTAGAATTTTAAGAGAAGATATTTCGGATAAAATATCCATAAGCGGTCCTATTTGATTCTCAGGAAAGCGAGCTCCATTGATGCTAAATGTTTCCAGGGAAGGGAATATAGGCAAAGTGTTGCTGATTGATTTATACAATTCCATACTATTATATTCTGTAAATACTTGAAGCCACAAATGTTTTAAATTTTTAAATCTATTCAAAATTGATAAGTTAAGGTTATGTGCCCCGTGGAAAGTTATTCTTAAGGCTGTAATATTTGGTTCTTGAGCTTCTACAGCTTTTTCAAAGTCGGCTTGCTGCGAAATTAATCCTATCCAGCTGTATTCTTTAATGTTTTTAATGTCATAAGTAGCTTTGGTATTCGCATTTAATTTTGCAATAGAAAAACTTGTGGTTGTTAAGCAAATAACACACAAAACATGAAATAATTTAATCAGACTCATGTTGTCGCTTTTTTTTAATCGATTGATATTATTTAGATATGTAAACTATTTTATCAAATAAAGTATTTTAATGTACAGAGGAAAAGAAGAGGAAAAGAAGATAGTTAGATTAGAGTTGTGAAAAGATGCTTTTTTAATGCGGTAGCGATTAGTGATAAAGCGCCACGCGCGTGCGCTTTATCACCAGTTATGCCGTGAGATAATTGTGCTCCGGTAAAGGCATAGGCATCAACCTAAGAAAATCATTGAGAAAAAGATATCATACTTGGAAAAATATGTTTTAAATCTGACAAAAGAGAGTTTTTCATTTCCGAGAGCTCGCCTGGGGGCGAGGCATTTGGAAAAGTCGAAAAAATAGCTTTTGGGACTTTTGCAACTGCCTCTATGGAGCAGCTGCCTTAAGCTCTGGAGGAGCGGTAGAGGTAAAGCCCACTGCGCAGCCCCGGAGGGGCAAGCTGTAGGTACATTAGAGAAAAGAATTGAGCTCCAGAGGAGCGGCAAAGGATGTCCTAGAGTACAGCCATGGAACGTACAACCAGAGGATAGCATTAAGCAATAAGGCTGAGAAAGCAGACGATGGAAGGCTCTCAATGGCTGCACTCTAGGACATCTCCTTGCCGCTCCTCCGGAGCCCTCAGTTTCCCTTCTTTGCCTTACCCACTTGCCCCCTCCGGGGCATACGCATCAAACTAACACAATAGATTGATGTTAAATGATTTAAAAAATCAACCATCCTTTAGATGCATTTTAAAAGCTTAGCGTGTGTTTTTCGGGAGCCGCATCGGCGACTGACCGGAGCCCACAGTGACCGCAGTCCCGAATCCTCGAGGGACGGAGGGAACTGTGGGGATGTCGAGAATTTATCTAGAGCCCGGTCTAGAATACGACACATAGCCTTCAAAGCCTGTTATTTCAAAGGAAACTGAGTATTTGTATTCATCAAGGTTGGTTTTCCTGAAGAAGTAAACAAGTCCAGTTTATAACGCGTCGCATTTTTTCAGTCGCCCTAGGAGGGCTCTGGACATATTGCTAGCAACCCACAGTTCCCTCCGTCCCTCGAGGACTCGGGACTGCGGTCACTGTGGGCTCCGGTCAGTCGCCGATGCGGCTCCCGAAAAACACAAGTTTCAGGCTTTTAAATGCATCTCTAACGGACTATGTGTTTTTAATCTCCTTAACATTAGCTTGTTAGGTTAGCTTGATGCGTATGCCCCTCCGGGGCTGCGCAGTGGGCGTCACCCCTAACGCCACTCTGGAGCTTAGGAAATACTCAACAGTCTTATAGAAATAGTTGTAAAAGTCGAAAAGGCAGCTTTTTGGGACTTTTGCAACTGCCTAGAGGCGGAGCTCCCGGAAATGAACTCCTTTCTTAATTTATGTGCCCCAGCGTCGATAAAGCTGAGCGTCGATCTTTAGGGCATCTAGGGCTCTTCCCACGATGAAGTTTTCCACATCGGCCAAATCCTTGGGGTGATTGTACCAGCCAGGCACGGGCGGGACGATGATTCCTCCCATGCGCGTGATGCGCAGCATGTTTTCGAGATGAATTTCTGAAAGGGGCGCTTCCCTGGGAACGATGACCAGAGGACGCCTTTCCTTCAAAGTCACATCCGCTGCCCGGCGCAAAAGATTATCAGACAGTCCCATAGCCGTAGCTGCCAAGGTGGCCATGCTACAGGGAATGATCAGCATTCCATAGACCGGAAAGGATCCACTGGCTATGGGAGCGCAGAAATCGTGTACCTTGTAAATGTTTATCAGACGCTGCTGTTCGGGTGTAAAAAACCCCACAAATTTTTCCACGGTGCTATATTGCAATCCCATTTCCTCTGCAGCTGTACAGCAGGCATCGCGGGTCATGACGAGTTCGACTTGATGGTTCAGCGCAGTGAGGGCGCCTACGGCGCGATGCGCTAAGACAATGCCAGAAGCCCCTGAGACGCCTACGATAATGCGAGCCATGATACTGATCCTATGGTAAAGAGCATGAGTGAAAGCGAAACCCCACAATTGCACCAGAAAAATAGGCGGTTAATTTCTGGCAAGGAAGCCACTTGCAGGCGATGATGGAATAGTGCGTAGATTAAAGCCATGGCGCCAAGGCCTGTGAAGTAGATGGCATTTAGCTGCAGATCCCATCCCAAGCAGGCCAGCAGTAAGATCGCCAGGGCGTGCAGTATTTGCGCGAGCCGTAAGCTGAGGCCTTGGCCCAAGAAGGCCGGAATACTGTATAACTTGTGGCGTCTGTCAAAGGCCGCATCTTGCAGCGCATAGACGATATCGCTGCCCGCGATTGAACATAAAGCCGCCCCCCCTAAAAGCACAGGCGGCCAAGCCAAGGTTTGCGTAATCGCTGCCCAAGCAAATATGGGTACGAGAAAATGCACCAAACCTAAGACTAAATGGCAGAGCACCGTAAAGCGCTTAGTGTAGGAATAGAGCCACAAAAGCAAAATAGCCAGGGGAGATAGCATCCAGCACAATGGGTTGATCAACGCACAAGAGAGGCTGAAGGCACAGGCGCTGAACAGGGNNTCCCAGCACTTGCCGGGGAGTGGCTTCGCGGCTCGGCAAAGGACGACTACTAGTGCGCGGGTTAGCCGCATCGATATGGCGGTCGATCAGTCGATTAAAGGCCATGCCAGCTGTGCGCGCACTTACAAAGGCCGCCAGCATCCAGATCCATAAAGACCCCGATAGCTCGCTCCATAGCACGGGTGCAGTTGGCGAGGCGAAGGGCAAAATGGCGCTGGTGACTACCCAAGGCAGTCCAAACAGGGTTTGCTCAATCATCACCAACTTCAAAAAAACTTTCCAACGCATGCCAGATCCTTTCGTGTAGATGTCACAGGTCAGATCGTCCCGGAAGAACCGGGACGATCTGATCTTTGATATATAGATTTGAGTTGATAAAATTCCACTTGCGCCATAATCTTGTAAACGATTATCTGTTTACCTATTTTGCAATTCCCTCTTAACTCGCTTTTTTGAACGAGGAGTTCCACCTATGCCAGACAATATGCAGAATCAGGATTTTTCTAAATCCATTGCTACCACAGATTCTT
>PLSG01000357.1 GCA_003164155.1 Parachlamydiaceae bacterium
TGGCCCGGGCCGATGACATACATCATGTTCAGGTCATTCTCTTTGATCAACCGGTTCAGGTGCACATAAAGAAAGTTCAGGCCTGGCGTCGTACCCCAATGGCCCAGTAGGCGTGGCTTGATGTGGTCGAGCTTCAGCGGTTCTTCGAGGAGCGCGTTATCCTTCAAGTAAATCTGCCCCACCGACAGATAATTGGCAGCCCGCCAATAGGCGTGCATCTTGCGCAGCAAATCTGGGGACAATGGCTTGTGCCGGGCATTGAGCTGACCCGTTTCTTCGGCGCTCTCCACCTCAACTCCACTCTTCACTTGCATAATCTGTGCTCCTTATCAGCTATTTGAAAACAATATATTGCAGACCATCTGCGCAATCATCTTTTCCTCATTCGTGGGCATCACGCGCACAACGACGCGGCTAGCCGCTCCGGAAATTACACACGCATTTTCCAGATTGCCCTTTTCGGCGATCTCGATTCCAAGGAAGTCCAGCCCCTGGCAAATGCGGGCGCGCACGGCTGAAGAGTTCTCTCCAATGCCCCCGGCAAACACGAGGGTGTCCAGCCCGCCCAATGCCGCGGCAAATGCACCGATCCATTTTTTAACCTGATAGCAAAACAAAGCCACAGCTTCTGCCGCCCGGACGTCTTGCGCTTCGCGCTTTAGCAGGTCGCGCATGTCCGCACTGGTTTCCGAAATGCCCAATAAGCCTGACTTAAAATTGACCATCTCATGGAATTGCTTGGCATCCATCCCCTCAGTGCGCGCCAGATACCACACCAGGCCGGGATCGAGATCGCCAGAGCGGGTGCTCATGGGGATACCGGCGGTCGGGGTGAAGCTCATGCTGGTGTCCACAGATTTGCCTTGCTGCACGGCTGCTAAGCTGGCCCCATTGCCGAGATGGGCGAGGATGACCTTGCCATGTGCAGCTTCAGCGCCAGCAACGCGGCCCAGCTCATCCATCAAAAAGGCATATGACAGTCCATGAAATCCGTAGCGGCGTACCCCTTGGGTTTCGTAGCGGCGCGGGATGGGCAATAACTTGGCCACGCGTGGCAAATCGCTATGGAAATACGTGTCAAAACAAGCCACTTGGAGCAGGTCTGGAAAGCGTGTATGCAGCGCTTCGCTCAACAAGATCTCCCCAGGAAGGTGCTCGGGATCGAATGGACAGAGCTTATGCAGCTCTTCAAGCATGCCAGCTGTGATGCGCTGCGGCTGGCTATACTTTGGGCCTCCATGTACCATGCGATGCCCTATGGCGCTCAGTCCATTTTGCGTGCCGCTTTCCTCCAACCAATCCATTAGCACGCCCACGGCTGCTCGAAAGTCTTGCGCAGCCACCTGCCGAGACAAATTATCCTGAGCACGTAAGCCTTTCACTTCTAAACGAGACTCAGACAGGCCAATCCGCTCAATTTTCCCTTCCAAAACCTTGCTCAGCGACGCTCCTGCGAACACGGCGAATTTGATGCTCGAGGAGCCGCCATTGATCGTCAAAATACGCGCATTAGCTGGATTCAAGCAGACTCCTTGGGTTGATTAAGCTCTATGTAGCATAAAAAAAGATTTAATATAAGAGGATTATTTTTGGATTTTGCCACCTTTTCGGTCAGCGAATTTAGGAAATTTAAACACAAAGAAACGCACAAAGGCCGCAAAGGACACAAAGAAGGAAATATTATTTTCTTCCTTCTTTGCGTCCTTTGCGATCTTTATGTGTTTCTTTGTGTTAAAATTTGCTGGGTTCTGTGCGTTTGAATTTCCTAGGTTCTAGGCCCTAAGATAGCCTTAATATCCCCAGCCTGCTCTTAAAAAAGGCAGCGCAAAATCGATAAATGCCTGGGGATCTGGACAGGCAGAAGTGAGTATCGCATCGCGCCTTTTTAGCAATTCGGGATTGGCTTTGAATAGAAAGCTGAATAGCTGCTTGAGTTTGTTGACTTTGGTTCGAAGGGGCATGTCAAGCGGAAATTCTTCCAGGTATACCTCAAAGTACCGCACAAGTGCCTCCCACTCCGGCTTGAAGGCAATCCCCGAAAAAGACGCCTGGATTTCATGAAAAATGAATGGATTGATAATGCTGCCGCGCCCGATCATCAGGGCGTCACAGCCTGTAGTGCGCAGCATGGCTGCAGCGTGCTCGACAGTTAAGATATCTCCGTTGCCCACCACGGGGATGTGCAAAAGGGCCTTGGCTTCGGCAATCAGATCCCATTTGGCCGGCGGCCCATACCCGTCGAGCTTAGTTCTAGGATGCAAAGTGAGATATTTAATGCCACTCTCTTGTGCCGCCAACAGGTTTTCTCTAAACAAAGAGGTGTCTTCAAATCCCGAACGCATTTTAACTGTCACGGGAATGGACACCGATTTGACTATGGCCTTGGCTACTTGATGCAAAAAATCGGGTTCCTTAAGCAAGCTAGAGCCTGCCCCTCGCCCAGTCACGGTATTCGAGGGACAACCGCAGTTTAAATCGATGCGCGGTGCGCCCCGGCTTTCAATTTCGCGAGCCATTTCCGCCATGAGGTCGAGGTCAGAACCCATGATCTGGGCCGCCAAAGGGATCGGATTGAGTTCATCGGCCACATAAGCACATGCCAAGCTTTTGATATGTGCATTGCGCGGCACGCGCAGAAAATCGCGCACAGCCTCATTAAAACCGCCGATGGAAGCCATCGCTTTGCGAAAACAGCGATCACCCACCCCTTCCATAGGGGCTAAAATAAGATAGGGACATCCGTTAGGATTTTTGGGAAGAGTTGTCATAGGTGCCGAATGATAGCATATCCCTCCTATATTTGCAAAGATTAGATCGACTCATCAGTAACGAACAAATTGTTTCTATCATCTCTAAGCAGTGCTTCTATAAAACAGGGAAATTCAATTCCTTTTACTTTTAACTCGCCAAGCCATAGAATGAAATCTATAAACAGTTATCATTTATCTTTAATAAGGTTTTTTATGGAACCAAGTATCTTCGCGTCAT
>PLSG01000334.1:0-2015 GCA_003164155.1 Parachlamydiaceae bacterium
ATTTTCGAATTCCCGCTGAAACCCGCAGGTACAATTAGATCATGAGATGGAAACTTATCTTTCATTGCACGCATTGAGCTGAGTTCCCTTGTGTGAGGAACTTCTGGAGTAATATGATGCCCATGCCAAATCGTATCTGTTTTATAAATTCTACAAGATGGGTCTGCACCTGTTACATCAGAAATTTTAAAAAATGTTGAAGATGAAGAGGAATCCATAAAATCTCCCTTTTCATTATAAATTCAATGCAGCCTTATATCATAATTATCTTGTATAATGTATTTAATAAGCAATAACTGATGAATTAAGGGGTTCGCAGAAGTAGGCAGACATAATTGGTTTATGTGCCTTTTTATATTGACTTTATGGATTAAAAATGTTAGCGTTTGTACAACATATTGTCAGATCCGAAAAAAGTTATTTCTGGGAAATTTGGCCAGATTCGCTGGAGATATTATTATGTCTTGCACTTCTATCAGGGCGCCTACTTTTGTATCGTCCTTGGATTCCGTAGCAAAAATGCCCTTAGCATTGCATCTTAGCACACTTTCTTATCTGGCAGTCTCCGACTTGACTAGCTGTTCTTTGGTGAGTTCGCGATGGAAAGTCATTGCCATCCATCCGCAACTTTGGGAAAAACTTTCCTCTGAATTGATCAAGCAATTATTTGGCCAATTAAAAGCCTCCACATTGCATTCCACAGACTTTTACAGGAAAATAATGCTTCAACATCTGGACAGCAACGATCAGATCGTGCGCTCTATCGAAGTATTTCTAAAGAAAATCAAAGTCGGACAAAGTGTTCAATACACCTGTTACTTGGGAAGGGGAGCAAAGTATCAAACCATTTGTATAGCCCTTTGCCCAAGAAGGGAGAAAAAAAAGAACTCCGACTATATCTTTAAGTGCGCCTCATACGACATTACTAAAAGCTATTTTTCTGTAAAAGTGTTGATCAATGGCAACCTCACTAAGCCCCCAGTGATTTATAAGATCAAAAGTTGTGAAGTGAAAACTTGGACTTTAGGGAACGATCCCAATAGATATGGTATCATTACCCCTTCATATGAAGCCATAATCTATTTTAGCAAGATGCCTACGCAAGAATATGAGCAAATAAAGCAGAGCATTAGAGCTCTAGTAGAATGTAAGTTAGATGAATTAAATGAAGAAATATCTTCTACGACAACAAAAAGTGCGTCTAAACAAATCTCCTATGCGCCTGCACAATGATGTGCTGTTGGCTGCCACAGCACCCAGACAACTGGTGACTCTTCTTTGTAGCCTGCTGGAATTGAACAATGACATAGTGAGCTTGCGCACAAGCCAAATATATCAATTTTGATTTGACAATCTACGCGTATATTTGAACTCATTCACATGCACAACCCTGTGACTATTTGTCACATGTACAACACTGCGACTAGTTTCCAGATGCGATTTAATAATAGCTTTCGTTATTTTAGATTTGACTAATGAATTAGTCTTTCGATTATAAAATGCTTTCATTAAAATCGATCGATCACTAGCTATTAAAGCAGGGAGGGATGACTTAACAGATGCGCTTTTTTGAAAGAGCATTGAAATAAACCCTACTGCCCCTAATAAGGGGCTCTTTTTTGACGGATAGGTCAATTATAACGCTCGCGCAACAATGCCCCAATCTAGTGCACTGTAAAATTTACAACAGAGCTGAGCTTGCTAAACCCCCGGGAGTTGCCCGATCATAAGCTGGTGCATATGCAGGGCCTTTTGATGAAAAAGATTTGAGTAACTATTCACATCCCCCACAGAGGAACTGTGGGGGATGTGAATATAAATTGTTGGGTGTGGATTATTCGTTTAACTAGTAAACTGTCAGGGAAGAGTTTGCTTATTTAGCCTGCGCGAAAGCTATCCCGACTTTTGTCAGGCTAACGTCATGGTTTTATTCACCATACAGGACGCCTTCAGCGTGCGGAATTTTACTTAGTTTACCTAGGGCGTTGCCCTAGGCTTATATGAGAAAGGCCTTC
>PLSG01000334.1:2031-4551 GCA_003164155.1 Parachlamydiaceae bacterium
GTATGGTGAATAAAACCATGACGTTGGCCTGACAAAAACTGGGAAAGCTTTCGCGCAGGCTAAATCTATCTTGACAATGCACTAGTCCAAATCACCTAAAATACGGTTCCTCTGAATTTAGGTGACTTGGATTAGGAACTTGATTTTAATTTATCATTTATCATATCGTACCTGAAAACAATTCATTGTGTTAAGAGAATGTATTAAGAAAGGAATAAAATCATGGCAACTTCTTCTATGTCGACCAGCTCAACAGGCAGATTTGCCTCTGTCAGCACATCGGACTGCCTGCGGGAATATGGCCTAGAAAAAGAGGTTCTCAGCTCTTGGGAAGAAGAGCTCGTAGTTAGCCACAAACAACGCGGACATCTTGGAAAGGCGTCTTTGACTGTTTCTATCACTGCTTTGATGATGGCCGTAATTGATCAAAATACTGAAATCAGCGACTTTATCATCGAGTTTTATCAGAAGCTGGCCCCCGCAAAATTAAACCAGTTCAAGTTGAAATTAAAGCTGACCGCTTTACATGTGGGAGTGATCTATCAACGCCAGGCTATANNTTTTAGTGGCCAAAGCCCTGCCCAATGTCTGCGATATAAGAGGATGGACACCTCTGCATCATGCTGCCGTTATAGATGATGACAGGCTCATGGCGGTGCTACTTAAATTCGAGGCTGACGGCAAAGCTGAAACTGAAACAAATGGCACCTATGAGGATATCTTAAGACTGACTAAGGAAGAATGCGTTTCTCCTAATAAACAGACCGGCATGTTAACTCTTGATAGCGCCGGCCGCGAACACCCCTTAAACTATGCTGAGTATCAGAAATTGACGGGTTCTGTCTATCGCGAAGAACTATTGATAGAGCGCACGCGTCTGATTCAAGAATGGCGCACTCCACTTTGCGAGATCAAAGCCTTTCCTTTTTCAGAGGCCTTTAAAGAGCCCTATCTGAAGTATCGTGCGCGCCCATCTCCTCTGTTGATCAAAAAAGTGACTAGCGACTCGGAAGGAAAACCGTTGCCTTTTTCCCCAGGTCTTGGTGTATTTGCCACCCGCTCCTATGATAAGGGAGAAATCATTTCCGAATACGTGGGAGTACAGACCAAAGATGAGCGGCGCGAAAGCAATTACGTAACGGAAGGACATATAGATGCCGCCAAAATGGGGGGACCGGCTTCGCGCTTTAATGAAAGTTTCCCTAACATAGTTTTTATCCATCTAAAAAATTGTATGGGCGTCTCTGTGCGCCGCATTTGCACAGCAATTGACCCTATTTTAAAGGGTGAGCAGCTGTGTTGGAATTATGGGAGAAAAAGGCCTGAGTGTCTCTATCTGGAATTGAGGCCTAAAGCAGCCCGTGAATTTGTCAATGCAGNNAGCATATAAAGAGAAGTGCTCTACCTTAGAACTACTAGGGAGAGGGGAGAAACTCAGGTATATCGCTGATGGCCATTCCACATTATTTGGCCTGTTATTGGACAGTTCCGTCTCAAAGGCTAAAGTAGAAGACCTTATTAGGATTTCAGGCCAAATAGGTCGTATACCTTATTCCATACATAAAATAGTGGATGAGCAGCTTGTGAAAGAGGCGGAAACCATTATAAAATACAAAAATGCATTAGCTGAATACCACCCCACCCTAGCCGTTCAATACTGGGCCTTTCTTAAAGAACTGTCTGCCGAGGTATCATTCGGTTTGCTTTTAGATATCGCTTTGGGGATCAATAGCAATTTAAAGATAGCCTTAAAAGACGTTAAAGCGGCCTTTGAAGGTGGCAAGTACCCAATAGCTGCTCTGAGAATTAGCCTAGAAGTCTGGTGGCGCCAGGCGGTTGAGTATAGTGAGGAGAAACGAAAGTCTATTGAAAATTCAAATATCTAGACATGCTTCAAAGTTGGGTAGCACTAATGGGTAATACTCATGCTTGGCAAATTGGCCGCAAAAGACTGCAAAAAAGAATGCATTTTTGGCCACGTTAACCATCACAGTAGTAGTACACAGCGAGATTTTTGTCGATAAGATTTGAATACTAAATAAGAGTTGGGTAAAATGCTCAGCATGTATTAGGTTATATTTTTTTTGGAGTAGAAAATGGATAGTATTCTGAAAGTTGGGTTGCTGACACGGACATATAATGTTCAGGCTCAGAATTTTTATAAGCGCTTAGGTTTTTCTGCAAGCGTTGATGTTCCTGCTGCTATTAGTGAGTACTATTCAAGTGATAGGGTATATATGGAGCGTGTTTTGTCGTAGGATGTGTTGGTTTAAAAGGCTTGCGATTATTCACTATGCAGTAGGCCTTCAGCCTACAATACAGCCACAGCACTCCTAGGGCGTTGCCCTAGGCTAGTATTAGAAAGGCCTTCAGCCTTTCAGAATGTATCATGATCATGTTTCCATTACTCATAAAAGGCTGAAGGCCTTTCTCATATTAGCCTAGGGCACCGCCCTAGGTTAGCGAGGCGAATTTCCGCACGCTGTAGGCGCGCTGTATGGTGAATAGTCCAGAACCATA
>PLSG01000462.1 GCA_003164155.1 Parachlamydiaceae bacterium
GCGTGCAATGGTAGTAGACATGACCTTTATGCTTTTCTGGGGTTATTGCCAACCCGCAGTCGCCGCAGCGCATCAACCCGCGGTAGGTGTAGGGCAGACCTGCGTATTTGATAGGTTTTTTGTTGAAACCAGTCTTAACCGTCTGAACCTGTTCGAAAAGTTCTTTGGTGATCAGCGGCGGGTAGCGATGAGGGTACTTTTTGCCTTTTACGACCATGATGCCGTAGTAAAAGTGATTATTGAGAAGCTTGTCGATATATCCCTTTGACCATTTAACGCCATAATCATTTTTGAGTTTTTTATGAAGCAGATCCATGGAAAAAGCTTCTGATGCATACAGCTCAAAAGCCTGCTTGATAATGGGTGCGACCTCTGGGTCGACCACCACATCCTTATGCCTACCATCGGGCGAAGTAAAGTTTTTGTATCCGAACGGGGCCTTTCCTATCCATTCACCGCGACGGAGTTTTTGCTCTATAGTGCGCTTGACGTTATCGCTGACCGCATTTGAAAAGTAGTTAGAAAGTCCCAGGCTGATGCTGAATTGAAATTTTTGGGTTGCTGAGATTTGACTGTTTACGATTTGACCATCTGATGCAAAATGTAGCTCAACCTCGTCCTTGAGGGCTTTTTCATACAGAGCTGCAACACGCTTATCGAACATATTTCTCGTGAGACGATCAACCTTATCGCAACAGACAGCTACGCGCGCTTTTTGTGAAAGAATGAAGTCCATGACGCTATCGAACTCAGTACGTTCGTCTCTATAGGCACTTTCATCAAAACTGCAAATTTTGATTATCTCGAAACCCTTGTTGCGACAATATTTTTTAAGACGCTCTTCCTGAGCAGGCAATGAGAGCCCGGCTTCTTTTTGCTCTTCTGTGCTGACGCGGGCAATGATGATCGCTTTCACGGAAAATCTTTCTTTGTGGATAATTTATAAATGTTAAAGCACTTATATTTTACCACATAAAAAAACCTTTATGCCTTCGCCATATTTGTTGTTACTTGGGCGTAGCTGCACTCACTAGTGTTGTAAGTGAGTTGGCAACATCCTGGGCTGATTTATGAAGCGCTTTTTTATAATCTTCATCGCTCATTGCTTCTTTATTTGCCACATCTTCCTGCGCAGGCGGCGTGATATTATGGTCTAAGGCATAGCGTAATAAATACTCTGCTATTGGACCGTAAATTTGTGCATTTTTACGACTTTTTAATGTTGCGTATGCAATTGGAGATATTTGGCCAACGCCAGCTTCAGGCTGAGCGAGGAAGGTTATATCTGCTCCTATATCTACTAATTTTTTAACGATCTCGAGACTGCCTTTTTCAATTGCAATATATAATGGAGTTTTAGTATAAAATTGCAAAGGATCATTTCTACCAGCTTTTTCTTTAATAATAATGTTTGGCGATGCACCTAATTGAATTAAGAGATTAACCAAAGGCGTAACGTTAGCGGCCTGTCCTTGATCTTTGTATGGAGGACTCTGGAGCGAAGAAATTGCCAATGTTAAAGGAGTCCAAGTAGCGCCATTATAACCCTTAAGTTCCTGATTCGGATTCGAGCCTCGTTTAATAAAAAATTCTATCAAAGGAATACACTCTTTTTTTAAACTTTCCCCATTGCCGCGAGCTAGCCACCTATCAGGACCTACAGCTTCATATTTTGTAGATTCTGATCCCAAATACCAAGCATTTTTTACGTCAAATCCATGGTTGAGCATTCCATTTAATAATTTAAAAGCCACAGCTTCATCATCTTTCTTTCCGGTGATTAATAGCCCTCTAACTGATTTCATAAGCAGCGATATCAAACAGTCACTACATGTAATATTGGAGATATCATTGAAATATGATGGCATAGCCGGTAACTTTTCTAACAACTCAAGAGCTTCGTTATAATCATTCGCTTTTAATGCCATCTCAATCATGGGAATAGTTACGCTTGCGCCAGAAGCGAGAAGGGCCTTCGTGACATTTTTCTTTTGTAGGTGAAGCGCTAATCCCAATGGGGATTGAATAACTTCTTCAGCCCCCACCCATCCAACTATATCTTTAGAAATATTTTGATTTATTTGGGCACCTAGCTTTATCGCACCAGTAATTTCATCAGCAGAATCGTCTAAAATGGCCTTATAAAGATCCTTTTGAAGCTGATCCTGTGAGGCAATTGAAGATACCGTGAGAACTGATATACNNAATAGTAATAAATTTTTATAAAAAATCATAATTTTGCCTTTATTTTATAAACCTTTCCTATGTCTTTATTAAAGTATCATATTCGAAATGGATAAATCTATAATTATACTTTGGAGGTTTTATTATTAATGTTAAAATACTCTTCAGTAGGTGATTATCCTGGATATTTCGATAAAGGGAAAATATGACACATTGGGGATGGTATTGGGGCGTAAAGCGCCAAGAGGGCTATAAAGCTAAGCAGCTCTGCTCTTGGTTTGAAGTGATCGATTCATTCGACATATTTAATACCCGCTTAATGACCAGTTTTTTGACGTATAGTACGACCAGGACGCTTCTTGAAATCCCAGGACTTGATCTCAAGATGACTCTTCAAGAAGACAATAGCCTGTACGTTGTTTATTCTGGTGGCAACTACAATATTCCTACCGAGAGAAAAGCATGCAATTTTGGAGGGTTCTATACCTTTTTCCATTGCCCTGACTGCTCCAAGCGCATGCGTAAACTTTACTGCCTGAATGGGAGATATCTTTGCAGAAAGTGCGCTAATCTATCCTACAAAACGCAGCGCTTGTATCCTTCAAGGCGGCTATATCATATGCAACTACAAACTGAAGCTACCCTGAAGGCCAAAGGTGGCTCCCTTTACGAGAAACCACCTCGGATGCACCGTAGCACCTTTCAGCGAATCAAAAGAAAACATATCGACTATGAGATCAAGGGCGAAGATGCATCAAACAGAGAATTGCGTGAATGGTACGGATCACGTGCAAACTTCCTGCTGGGTGACAATTTCTAAATATTTAGTAGCCACTCTTTAATATTTAACCCTTGCTCTATTGCTTCGCCTATATCCTTCCCTACCGGTGTCGGGGCATCTTTGGCATGAGGGTACAATGCACGCCATTTAGTAAACATTTTTTCTCCCGCGACATCATTGTCTCTGCAGATCAGTAGTGTGTTCGCCTTACGAGCCAATTCATCGGTCAATCTATCTGGATTCTTTGAGCTGCCGCCGACACATATGATGCTTACGGTTTGAGCGACAAGATGACGTAGTGCGTAGGCGTCCAACTCAGATCCGACTACAACGGCTATTTTGTTATGGATCGAACCTAAAATAATCATGCCACCCATGCTGCCAGAGATCATTACGTAACGAGGTAACTTGTCCCCCGCGGCGATATCACAACGTCTGACTTTAAGACGTACGACTGAGCTATCGTTTTCAATTGAGGGTATGAGCAACCCTTTTGGCATCCAAAGTTGCGAATGTGCCTCGTTGGCATCTAGGCCCCATGAATCACGTGCGTAAAATTTAGACTCTTTGATCCATCCCAACTTATGCTTTTTGATAACCTCTAATGACACCCCGCGGAGCCCCAAATCCGCTAATAGCGGGGATTGATCTAAAAGGTGCCGATGAGAAATTTCCACTAAGTTACTGGCATTTTTTAGCCATAAAGCTGGTGGCATCGGTCGAGTAATGAAAGCAATTTTTTTTCTAAATATCGAATGATATTGGTTATCTGGTAAGGATGCGCCGACAATTTCGACCGCTTCCTTGAATGGGTATTTTAAAATCATTTGGGCAAATTTTATAGTGTCACCATAAATGCCGCACTGTCTGCAGCGATACGATCCCCGACAATTTCTCATCTGTCTGGATGGCTGCATAAAAAAACGATCTTTACCTCCACAAACTGGACATGGTGAATGATACTCACCGCCACCAGTTCCTGCAGCCCACTTGGGATTGAGCCCCGCTTGCTGCGCCAAATCAAGTAATATCATGAAATTTTCCCTTCCGTCCAAATAATGTCCATGCAAGAATATTTCGAAAACATGAGTCCAATCGCCATTGTTCACGTTGTCCACATGGTCCATGTCAGAAAATTTTGGTGTTGCTTATCGCTCTTAGTCGGTATATCGTATTTTCTCACGGTCAAACAACCCCGGACGGCGTGGACAGCCTGGACGCGTCCCGATCAGATAATCGATTTACCGTAGACTACCTTGGACCTTTCAACCATAATTCCGTAATTATCTTCGTAAGTATCAAAGATGCTTTCTGCTAGCTCTTTGAATTTTTTAGCAAACTCCTCACGCACAATGTTGATATCGTCAGGAAACTTGTAACAACGCGTGCGGTTGTTCTTTAGGGGGCGGATTTCGGTCATTGATTGAAAAGTTTGACTCAGAGCTTTTCCCAGCAATGTTTTTTGTAAGGCTATTTCACCACTGGCTATACACCAAGCCGTATAGTCTTCATAAACAGAATCTTTGGGGATCTCAGTTTGCCAGACGGGATTGCCCTCACCCTTACTAATCGAAAATCCGCCATCTTGTAAGGCCGCGCAAATATATCGATATCTTGAGTCGGTGCTACGCATTTTAATCTCAAAAGAATTTTGACTTGATGGAAATCTGCGTGGATTGAAGCCGGTGAGATCTTCGTTCAGTAGATCGTATAGCAGAGCCTCAAGTCCGCTATTTTTCAATTCATTCTTGAGCTGCTCAAAATAGACATGGTCTTCTTTGCGCTTTTCAGAGACACGTAACACAAAAAAACGCCTGTCATCTGGGTCTAAATGCACAGGCCATTCTTCATTGCTACTTAGAATGATGTGCTTAAAATTGCCAACCACAATGCGATCTTTCCCCTTCGACTCAATGACGCCAAAATGTTCAGTAATCATGGCTTTGACTGTGCCGATATCTTTTTT
>PLSG01000247.1 GCA_003164155.1 Parachlamydiaceae bacterium
TTATGGAAGCTTGACGGGAGATTGCGTCGTGCAACTGCGTATAATTATCCAGGCGTCCTTTAGAGGGGGTGCTTCTGATGATTTTTAACAGATAGCTGCAGAGATGAGAAAAAGCTTGTGGGCGACAGCTGTTGGGGAATTTTTTGCTGGTCAACAGCTCGCTTTTCACTACGGTTTTAACTAGCACCTCAAAGTACTGATCATCGCCAAATTTTGAAGCGGCTTCGAGCATTTTGATGCAGATTTCCCCTTCTTGGCACAGCTCAGGCTGTTCTCTCCAAATCCAAGAAAAAAACTCCTTTTTTTGGGCAGCCAAAAGCTGTGAAAGCAGAGCGCTTTTCCAGTCGAGCGGGACCAAAGCGCCCTGCTGCGCCATAAAGAGCACATGGCAGAGTCTATCTATGTAAAGGGAGCTTGTACCAGAAAGCTTTTCCAAACAGCGCATGGCCAGTTCAAAATAGAGCCGTGCGACAACATTGTTCCAGGTTTTAGCTTCCAAGGCGCTTTGCACAGTGATCCATGTACCAGGCAAAATCTCACCTTTTAAAACACTAGCGTAGAGCAGATTTAAGGGTATGGGGATGGTGTCGTGCAGCAGCTGGCATTTGTGCATCTGCGCCCACACTTTTTTTACTAAAGAGGACTGTGAATGGTCCAATAGGAAGGAAAGGCTGTGGGTGAGTTTTTCAAACACATGTTTTTTGCGCAAGAGCGGCCAGCTTGACAGCTCTTTGGATTGCATTTCTAGCATATCGGAAAGGCCGGAGACAACTTCGCTCAGCCGGGCATTTTCGCCAGAGGCAAGATAACAAGACAATAGTGCATTGCCGCTGATCAGATAGCCAAAATTAAAGGTCGAGGGCTTTAACCCCAGCCAGGTGCAGTGGGCTCTTTCGACTTTGGAAGGCTCGCCAGTTTTAATAGTGTGGAAAATTATGTTGTGCTGGCTCATCTGTAGGTGTTTGCTTTGCATAGCTTCTCTGAAAAAGGGCAGAGCTTCTTCAGCTATCTCTAGCGAATACTCGAGTAGAAAATCCATGAAGCGCGACATGACGAACGAGCGCTCAGAAAAGTCTAGTGACAATAAACTCACCAGGCGCAACAGGGCAGCTGGGGCATCTTTTCCCGTATTTTCAAGAGAGGCAAGCTTATCCACCAAGGCCTTGAAGTTTAGCGCAGTTGGAGTGGTTAGGTCATATGCCATGCATCTGATTAAAAGTTGGGTTTGATGGGGAGTCTGCCGGTCCAAAACTTGGGCCAGCGCTATAGCTGAAGGCACTTCGCCCTGATGTATTAAAGAATTGGCCAGTCTTTGCAAAAGAGGGCTTATGGCCGCACAAGCATGCCTAGGAAATAGGTGGAGGGCAAGCTGGGACATTTTTAGAAGTATGTCCTTCAAGGGCTTATCAGCTCCAATACAGGGGGCGGTGGCCTGCTTGAGATCTCGCTCAAATTCATACTGGAGTACACTTTCCATATTTTTAAGCAAGCTGCTGAAAACTTCTATGATCCCCGCTTTGAACTCGGGAAAATGCGCCGCACTGAGCATGGGCTGTAGAAGTGCATAGTAGTGCAAAACTGCGCCAAGGCTGTCTTGGGCGGCGACATGTGTGCGCATTTGGGCAAGAGTGCGGCGCTGCAAGCATGTTTGCAAAATGACTAGGTCCTTTTTTTCTAAGGCCAGCTTCTTGGCAATGACCTTCCAACCCCGATGAAGCAGGTTTAATTTTTCCAGATTCAGTGGTTGCTCACACTTGGCGAAGGCGTCTATAAAATCCGTTGCTACGGCTTTTTGTTGGGGAATGGATGAAGCTTCCGCCTCTATCAGTCCTTGGAAAAGCCCAAAAAGTTCAAAAAAAGACTCCTGGGTATCGAGGGTTAAGGCATGCGGCAAAGCGCTTAAAAGGGCGCCACTGAGCGACTTTTTAAGCGCTGGGTAGCCAGCTTGCTTTGCCATAACCAACGCCGACTTGAAATTTTCGCCGATTTGGCCTATATGATCTGCCAACAAGCGATGCCCCTGGGCATGAAACAGCCACGCCCGCAGGCGGAAGTGGATCGCCCGCAGTTTTATGGCTAACAAGCTTTTAGGGGGCATTCCTTGGATCAATCCTCCCAAAAAGACGTGTATGCGCCATTTATCCAGTACTTGAGCTGGCAAGAGACTATCCTCGAGGATATCTTTGGAAAATGGCTCAAAAAAGGCTTCGAAATTGTGGAACCGGAAGGCTGGGCGCTGAAAGCACTTCGTCCAGCGTTTCAGCATCTCGGCTTTTCCGTCAGGGCTATAGTTAAAGCAGGTGATGTGCAATGTCGAAAGCAAGGCTTGGATTAGCTGTGCATGTGCTTGCAAAAGCCGCCATGCTTGCATGGCGCGCACGGCTAATTGTTCGGGGGAAAGCTTGCTGCCAGACAAATGGTAGGTCTTATCTTGGCAGCTCCAGCTAAGCTTTTCTGGCATTGCGGTTGAGGCAGGGTAGTGCTGTAAAAATAGCGCCGCCTGAATGATGGCTATCACTGCTTCGACCAACTGCGGCTGGGCACTCAGGCACTGTCCAAGCAAGAAAAGGGGGTTTGGCACAGCCTGTGTCCTGGCTTCTGTGGATACGTTTAACTTGCACTCCTCCTTGCTATCCTTGCTATCTGATCTCAAGGATAAAGGACTTGGGGGGGCAGGACTAGAAACAAGCCTGGAGGATAGCTCCCTCAGGGCAGTAGCGGTGTGTGCTACGGATTGCAGCCGATCGGTTGGATCGGCTATGTCGCTTAAAGTTATCCACAAATTCACGGTCGAAATGAGCAGTCCTGCAGGGTCTTTTAGGTGGGTATTGTGCAAAACCGCCTCGATGTGCAAGTGCAAAGCCACATGCTGGCGCAAGTGCGGAAAAAGCACTAGCTGGTCGAGCTTGTCTGAGATTGTGCTGGCATCTTCAGGCTCGCCCTTTTGTCCACTAAGATAGCTATAAAAGTGACTTTGGTAGCTGAGGGGAAAGAGATTTTCACAGGCCGCAAAGGTTTTGATAAATAAGCCCACCATGCTGGATCTACTGCGCTTTTCCATGGCTTCTTGTGGCAGTCCCAAGGCATTGATGAAGACCCCAAAGCGGCCAAATAGGTTTTTTGTACGCCACTCTTCCCAGTTGTCCAAGCCCTCTTTGGCTATGCACACAGGATGAGAATGGGGCAATTCAAAGTAGTGCGTGCCGCCAGGGTGGGTGATGGCAAATTGCTCTCTGATAGGCTCATCTTTGCGCATGAAAAAAAAGCGATAAGCCTGCACCTGGTTTGGATAAAGCCCCTTTGGCTGTCCCAATGCCAAGAACGCCGCCAGCCGCACGCGGGCCAAGAGCATGGGGACAATACCTGGATCTTTGCTGATGGCATTCACCTCTTCTGCCAATTCCGAATGGATGGTTGCGCTTTGAGGGTACCATGCCCAAGCTAAGTTTGTGCAGTACTTGGCATTGTCGGGGGCATAGGAGAGGGCTGTAATGAATTCAGCCACCCAAGCCAGCCGGGTAAGCGGGTAATGGCTATTTTGATGTTTCGTCAAGCTGGCCGTTAAGTTTTCCCTAGTCATTTTCTGCAGCTGGCTCACCCCTAAAGCCACCGTGTCTTTTTCATTTTGAAACCCCAGCGTCGTCCTGTGCATCAGGCGCAAACTCAATTTACGCACGGTTTCGGGATGCGGCACGGGATTTAGACGCCGGCAGGTTATCTGGTATGCCTGCAAAATCTGCTCTTCATCGCGGCAAAAGTTCACACCATCCGTACAGCTGACAAGTCCGCTCTGCATGCAGATACCCCAGCCAGTCGTCACTCCCACGGCGTAGTGCGCAGCTGAATGGATGAAGGATATATTTAGGCCGCGCGGGCCGTGCAAGCCGCACACGACCCCGGTGTTATCGGGAAAATGTATTAAATCGCTGAAATACGCCGAACGGATCAGGCGCGCGGTCAATGGTGGATGTCTGGGCTTGTCTTTAACTTCGTTAAGGTGGCCTTCAAACAGCTTCATTCGCAGATAGTTAGCCAATAAATTTTTATATATGTTTTGGTAAGCTTCTGGCGTGATCTCTGTGGGGACATAGACCACCAAATCAAAGTCCTTATAGGGAAAATCTTGTCCTATTACCGTATAGGTGGCAGCTCCACCTGCCAATATGACATCTAAGGCTGGAGCACTTGTGCGCTTATTTTCAAAAAGGTTGAGGAGGGTCAAAATGTCAGTAAATTCATGGGTGTAGTTGAGATTGTGCTCAGAATGACTTAAGGCTAAGCCTATGAATTGCAAAAGATCTGACAGGTTGATATCGAGGGAAGGAAGCACACTGCCATTTGTATATGACGAAGAGTTGTTAGGGCTTTCAATTCGAATGGGCATTTTGCGGATTTCTTCAAATCGGACTTGTTGCCCTGGCTCCCACAAAGGTATCTTTTTTCTGCTCACATGGGGAGGCAAAGAGGCAGAGGAAGTAGAAGATGGAGACGTTAGAGGGGGCCAACTGTCTGCAAAACGCAGGTGAGGAGAAAAGGACACCATATAAATGTCATCACTTTATTACAAACACATTGATTATCCACAGTATTCTATCAAAATAAAACAAAAAAGTGCAACGAAATAAATGCTCAACAATTCAACGGATTCTATGGGGCGAGGATGATAATTTAAGCTTTGTAACGACCCGCGATAAGGTCCTTCCCATCTTTTCCTAATCCTCCCCATACTGAAAATTTTACAGGATGGGAAGGNNAGGATAGGAAAAGATGGGTAGGATAGGAAAAATGATTACAGTAGCTATATCTCAGGATGGCATTTCCCATTGATTTTGGAATTGGAAAGTTTTAGGTTTATGTGGCTAAAAATGCATTTAATGTGTATAGCTGAGTTATTTCTATCATTTTACACTATCGTGGCTTAGAAGAGCACTTTTCAACAACTACTGGTAGTGAAACAAATCTATTAACCCAAGTTGCTAGTCCATGCCGCCTAAATCCGGAGGAACCGGATATAGGCGGCATGGACTAGCAACTTGGGTAAGCGAAATTCTTTTGGCATCCTGCTGCATCTATGGTAATCGTGGATCCTTGGATATCAAGCATATTCAACA
>PLSG01000419.1 GCA_003164155.1 Parachlamydiaceae bacterium
GCATTCATAAGCTTGCCCAGTGGATTGGTATTGAGCTCTCCTTTGCTCAGCGACGTAGTAACTTTGCCAATGCGCAGTCAAGCTTTCTCGTTTTATCGCTTTATCCAGCTGATCGTGTTCTCTGTTAGCCCCATCATCTGCGGGGGGATTGCCGAGCATTATTTTGGATACGCAGTCATGAAAGAGGGGGCTTCCGCAGCTCTGGCTGTGCAATCCCAAAATGCGCATGCGCTGGCGCAAGCCATGCGCATTGTATCGCTTTCAGCCTTTGGGTGCATCTTCTGCATCTATTCCCTGTTGCACTTCACTTATCCTAAGGATAAGCTAATACATCATGTCGATTAAATTGCCTGTCTGGCCGCGCCAAACCCCCTCGATTGAGCGATCGGTTCAAGATCTGATCACTCTCTTGCGCTGCTACCGCGCGGTAGCAGCGTATACAGGATGGGAAAAGATAGCTACTCTTTGACTGAAAGCTGCTTGAAGTTATAGTTTTGGTATTGGGGTTGCATCATCTCTTGTGGGTGAGTGACTACTAGAACTAGAACTAGAACTGGAAGACACAGAGGGAGGGAAAGCATCTATAACACCAATGGAAACAGTCACATCCCCATTTTTTGTTAATTTTACTTTAACTTTAACCGTATCCTTTTTGCTCTCTAGAAACTTACTCTCCTGAAATTTTTTCATAAACTTACGCCATGCCACGCCAGAAGCATAACGTGGTGATTCAGCATATTGCACATCGTATTGTGTTCGCAAAGCAAGACTTCTTTCTGCCGATAGTTTCGGAAGTACGATAATTGTATCATCAGGTTCAAGTGTAATTTCATGAGCGCTGGCCATGTTTTGATCAAAAGCATTTTTCACATCCCATATGGAGCTCACTTTTTTCCCATTGATGGTAGAAATAACATTTTCATGATAGAGTTTATAAGATTCTGTTTCAGGAGCATCCAATACCAAAGCCAAAATGAATTTTTTTATCCATTTTGTTTGATTTTGAGAGAATTTATTATTCAATATGGGGTATAAACCCGTAGGACCATTATACATACCATTTGGAGAAATGAAACTTCTTACAAAGTCGTAAGTTAGATGTTGTATTATTACACCATCTTGATACACGTAGGCAGCTTTTTTTTCTGGATCGACAGGATAAAGTGTAGATGGACATGATATGGTGAGCGGAACATGCACGGTAACCCTTCTTTTTTCTCTCCAAACTTCAAAGGGTATTGTTTCATACATAAAGCGATTATTAATAGCATGTTCAAAATCAATGGGCTCAGCATCCATTCCAGGAATTTTGATTTTGCCATTATTATTGATACCACAACCATCAACAGAAAGTAATACGTCCCCAGGCCGCAATAAGCCATGGGCAGCGGATTGCCTGTCTATCTTGGATAACAATACACCTGAAATTTTTGACTCTGCCTCTTCTATCCCATAACGGGTGCGTAAGGCGGAATTTTCTATTTTTTGATGTGTCATAGAAATATTTGGAAATCCCGTATAACGATTATGGCGAATCACATCATCCAGTAAATGCCTTAAAATTACTGCTGGAATTATATTTCCTAGTTTTGGATCAGATTGAAATGCCACGCCGATAACATCTTTGTATTTACCATCTTTGCATTCAGCAACTACAGGTCCTCCACTATTTCCTGGATTTATAATGGCTTGAGTCTCGCTTTTGAGCAGAGAAATCCGGCTATGTGTATAGGTTTGTACATCTGTTCGCGTAATGGAACCTGAGGTTTTGGAAAGCTCTGTGCCTCCAATAGGAAAACCTAAGGCTACCACCTCTCCATGTGTTCTGGTCCATATACCTTCTATCACGTTCAATGGAACAGCTTTTTCCCAAAACTTCTTTTTTTCGGTCTCATCTGAAATATCTAGTAAGGCCAAATCGCAGGCATGCGCCATCACGGCCACATTTACCGTGTATTTAGTACCATCCAATCCACAATTGATCTTTATGCGTGTAGCATTGGATACCACGTGTGCATTAGTAACAATCCAATCTCTGCCTTTGTATCTCAAAGCAAATCCACTGCCTGAAGAACTTCGAGTGGCATCTCCTAACCATGGTTCTCCTTGGTTAAGTCTTTTGGAAGTTACCTCTATTCTAAATACGGAATCTAACATGTACTTAATCTCTTTTTAATGCAAGTTTTGTTTTTTTAATTAAGGCTGTTGATGTGTTTGAATGCGTTAGGGATTGTAGATGAAACGCTAGACATTTATTTTTCCTCATAATTTTCGGTTGTTTGGCCACATCACTTAAAAACATGGAGAAAAACCATTCACCATTTTTGAGAATGGCAGATTTGCCCAAGTAAGCATAATCCGTAATCATTAAGGATTTATTAAGAGAACTCCTGAAATACTGGCATGGTTCGAAAATAGCCACATACGGGTAACACTCAAATCCAAAGGGATGGCCAAAAGAACACAAAGAACACAAAAAAGGAAGTTGAATAAGGCCTGATTTTCGGATGTGTTCACTCATGCAGTGAGAGTTACTACTCTACTTCTCTTCTTTTGTGTTTTTTGTGTTCTTTTGCGGCCATTCTTTTCCTAAGTGCTACCCTATTTTGAACCATGCCGAAATACTTAACATATTTGTAAAAGGCAATGTCTGAATTCTCAAAATTTTGTAAATCGAGATGTCTGAGCTTGAAAATTCAGCCCGAAAAAGGCCTTAATTTATAGAATCTTAACAATTCAGGGCTATACATAGTAGGCGAACGAGATGGAAAATTGAGAACGAAACATTCAACACGTTAAAAAAATTGGGGTATAATTTCGAGGCTATGTTCACCTTTTCGGTCATTTTGTCCTCCTCAGTGTTCTCTGTGGTAGATTTTTTTTGGCACAGTGAGCACAGAGGGATGTATTTGATGATCGAAAGTTTTCCCGGTTAAGGTGAACAAGGCCCAACTTTTCTATTTGTCAAAAATATATAACAGCCATTCCCAGCGGGAATGGCTGTTATATAGTAAATAATTAACCCTTAAAATGAGTTTTTATGTCAGTTAGCTTATCCTCGTCCTCTTCTTCTTCATCATCTTCTTTAACCAGTTTTCCTTCACCTGCGAAAATAGCTAATGTATCGGTGTCATCCAACCAATTAACAGCCTTTTCCCCAAGCGCTATTGAAACAACTCCCTATTTAAAGCATATATATGTATTTGCGCGTCGACTGATCTCTGTCATAGAAAATCACAGATACTTGTTAAGAAATAACTCAAAAATAGGTGTAAGTGAATTTCGAGAAGACGAATCGATGATAGATTATTTAAAAGAAAATTGTGAAGTTTATGGATTTTCTCAATCTGATGTGGCATATTTCTTTAAATATAAAGCTTATGAGACTATAGCCCATCCTTTTAGAGTTATGGGATGCATTTCGCATCTTCCTGTAATAACTATCATTCAAAAAGCAACCTCATCAAAAATGGCTTTAAAGCTGCTTCTTATTTTAAAAAGATGGAAATTAATGAAGAAAGAATTTGAGGAATATTCATTAAGTTCACTTTTAACGATGAGAAGCGTAGAGATAAGTTGCCAGTGGAAGAATAAAAGTATTCCTTATGACATTAGAGATTTTGATTTTCATAAGTCCACAAATAGAATGTATTCATCTATAACATCAGATCAAATGTGTGAAATAGAAGGTGTTTTAAAGGTCGATAAAATAATTAAAAATCTCGCCTTTGGAAGATTCTCTATAAATCACTTGCGTCACTTTGCCTTGAACTCACCTGAGTCTAGGTTAGATTTACCAGTTTTGCCTTTCACATCTAATGCTCGCTACAATCGCCTTAGAGCTCTACAGAAAAAAGAGTTAGAATCCTATTCTAATATTTCACAGGAGCTCATTGGCATTTTTAAAACTATCCGAACGGATATTAAGAGCCACTTTAAATTTTATCAAAATTCGCGGGTTAAAATAAGCACTCCAGAAAATGGGAAGATGATCGATAAATATGTTACCCTCATAGAAGTTAATCAAAACATTAATCGTTTTTTGAAGATGTTAGTTGTGAATAGCCGGAAGTTTAATTATCATGCTCAATTGTGCGAAAATGCCCTTAAGTGTATTGGGAATGTTGAACAGAGTCAATTTGATAACGTAGTCGATGTCTTATACAATCAAATGGAATTAATTTGTGGTTTAGCTTCTCAAAGAACAGCCTTAAATGACTCAAAACTGAAAAATGACCTTATGTTCGCTATTGTGTGTGATCAAATGGAATTAATTTGGAATTTAGTTACTCAAAGAACAGCTCTAACTGACGCAAAAATGAAAACTGATCTTATGTTCGTCGTTAACTTGCATTCCATGATAACTAAAAAATTGGGAGAAGAAACTTTAACGAAGTCTGTGAAAAATCATATGTACGCTATAGTGGCTACATCTTTACGCTATCTTAATATGGGAATGTTTATACGAACTGAGCGAGTGGATTTCAGTGACAACACGCATGTGGATAATTTTTCGGATAAGGAAAGCAAAGAAGAAGCTGAAATAAAGGACAGAAGGACTCCTAGTGTTTCCTCTGAAGAAAAAAAATGTGAGGCTTTTCCTAGCTCATCACATCAGAAAAAAAACGTCTCTGATTTTTTTCAGATAGAAGACACTTTGTACAATTCTATGATCGACGAAGATGTTCCCTCTCCCTCTCTGCCAGTCGTATCTAAAGGCAATCTATCTTCCTCATCCTCAAGCTCATCTTCAGACGTGAGCCTGTTGGGCAAAGAAAAAGGGCTAGAGATTGCACATAAAAACTTAAACGAGTTGTATGCCAAAATCGTAGAACCCGAAAAGTTAAAAAAATTTCCTTTGCATGTACTCACAGAATACATGGTGCACGTCATTGATGGATTACAAGAAAAATTGCTTAACGCTAAACCCGAAGGTGTTTCGGTAAGCCGTCATACTCAATGTATTCAAGAATCTTGCGACCATTTGCTCCTAGCTACACAAGGCGTGGAGTTTTTGGCAAATCTGATTTCTAATCAGCATTATGATTTGATTTTAAATTGCGTAAGCCATTTCCTTCTAGATAGTCATGTCGGTTTAGCAGAATACTTCGCAGCAAATCTTCCCCAAAAGCCCTTAGATCACAAATTAGTCAATTTTTTGCTTTCATTAAAAAAGCTGTACAAATTTTCAAAAACGGATCGCGATTACTTGGAAAAACCAGATGACAGGCTCATATGGATGCGCT
>PLSG01000560.1 GCA_003164155.1 Parachlamydiaceae bacterium
AAGGTGTATGCAGATCTTAACACTCACTTGCATTTGCTGCAAGCTTTGTTTTGGACTTGGCTAACTTTATTAAGTTATCGCTAACTCAACTTGTTTCGCTCGTCTGCCGGGCTTTGGTTACCGGCGATCCGTCTTAGAATGTGCTAGACTATAGCCAAATCTGATTATTTTCGGCAATCTTTTTATTGGAGATCTTTGTTTTTTTTGGATTTAGCTGCTAGTAGCTCAACTGCAATAGTTTATAAAGTGACTGCTAGGCCTTCTTGCAAACATATCGGCTGCGAAACTTTTACCATGCTACCCCTGGGCTAGGGTGTGCGATTTGTTGGAAATAAGGAAAAAATCTTCATCCTTTTTTAAGAAGGTTATGGTATCGGATTATTCACCATACAGCACGCCTACAACGTGCGAAATTTCGTTCCATCCACCTAGGGCGATGCCCTAGGCTAGCATGAGAAAGGCCTTCAGCCTTTTATGAAGAGTAATAGAAGCATAATCATGATACCTCCTAAAAGGCTGAAGGCCTTTCTCATATTAGCCTAGGGCATCGCCCTAGGTAGATGGAGCGAAATTCTGCACGCTGTAAGCGTGCTGTATGGTGAATAGTCCAACCCCACATCCCTCTTAAAAATGAATGAAAAATATAAAGAAGAAAGATCTGTTTTTTCGATAAATCGCACACCCTAACCCAGGGGTAGAGTGTTGATTTTGTAGTGTTTTGGCAGTGATAAAATCCTCACAAATCTGATGTTCACCCCCGAATGGGGGTGAGNNGAAGCGCAGCCCTGGGAAAGTAAAATAAATATTGCACCCTTGAAAGGGGTGCGGGCTGCATTTGCAGGAAGTCTATGAAATGAAATAGGGTTATATATAGCAGATGTGGCAAAAACTATCCTTATTATAACATAGCCCGTACCCCTTTCAGGGGTACAATATCTATCATTGCTTTCCCAGGGTTGCGCTTTGCTTGTCCTGACCCCCATTCACGGTAGTTGTAAAAATTCTGCAGATTGACTAATAAAGATACGCTTTAATTTACAAATTTGCGTTATCCCCACATATCATCTATGCCTGTCATCGCCTTAGGATCAAAATCAAAAGCCGGCTTAGGCGGCTCAGGCGGCGGAACGGCATCTGTGATGGTCAATTTCGGAGAAATAGCGTCTAGCTCGTTTTTCATGTGTTGATAGGACGAATATTCCATAGGTTTATCGACAATAAATTCAGTTAAATTAACACAACTTTTTAATGTCGCAGATAAACCTGGATGACCGAGCGACCTATTTATGTCATAATACTCTGACAGCTTAAGACTACTTCTACTATAAATTATAGACATTAGAAAATTGCCTTTATTTTGGTAATTTTCACGCGCCACAAGTGTATAGCTTCTAATAGTTTCTGCGGGGAGAAAGCTCGCAATAATGCTCCCCCCTGGTCCAAGCGGTTTTTTAAAACTCTGGTTGATAAATATGGGTAAAGTAGAAGTGGCCGCGACCACCTTTGAAGAAGATTGGATTAAAGGAGGTGGGGGGCTTGTACGCCCTCGCTTTGCGGGAGATACCTCCCTCGAAATCGGGTCTGAGGAACTAGACGACGATGAAAGCGGCGACGTTGCACCAGAAAGTGAGGGGAAATTACACATAAATGCCTCCTTTAAATGCGACATATCAAAATGGAGTTTGACGGTGCACTACAACCTCAATTCCCCACCAACTACGCTTAGACATTAAATACTTAATTGAAAATGCACACCCAAACAAACCTACTAATAATTCATTATAATCAATAAAAAGTTTCACAGCTATAAAAAAAGAACTAACTAAGAAAAGTAGTTCCTTTGATCCTTTAATCTTGGGCAAGCGCCATGCCGGCAATCCACGAAGTGGTCCAAGCATTTTGAAAGTTGAANNCTTGCTCTGCATGCTTTTGAAGTGGACCTCGTCTAGGCAGACGCCGCCGCTTGTGACGAACTCCTCTTTATAAGTCGTTTTACCCTTTATCTCATGTATGTTGGCGTGGATCATGTTCACAATCTTATCCAGGTTGACGTTGGGAAGTGTTGCCCAGCGCAGTTCAGGAGAAACGCCGGCACATTCGATCAGTTTTTTCCACAAGTTTTTAGGCAGAGCGCAGGCAGATTCCGTAGCGACTTGGCGCGCAGGATGAGCCGCCTTGAACTGCACCAGCTGCTCGCGCGTATTGGCGGGAGTTTGATCGGGCAGCCAATCGATGCATAAAGTGGCCATGTATTTCCTCTCATGCAAGATACGTGCGCCCCAGGCCGATAGTTTCAAAACCGCCGGACCACTGAATCCCCAGTGGGTGATAAGCAGCGGACCGATTTGTTTTAAGTCGGTGTTAACAATAGTCAAGGCAGCCGCCGGCACGGAGATGCCAGAGAGCTCCTTAAATGGCGAATCTGGCACATTAAAAGTGAAGAGAGAAGGCACAGGCGGCACGATGGTATGTCCAAGCGCTTGCAGCATGCTCCACACTTTAGGGCTGCTGCCCGAAGCACAAAGCAATTTATCGCAGTGCAGAGTTGACTCGTCATCGAATTTCAAAAGAAAACCCGGATTTAGCCAACTGATGGACTGAACGCCACACTCGGCGCGAATTTCCACCCCCCACTTCCTTGCCTCATCGACCAGGCAATTGACGATGCTGGCTGAGTCATCACTCACGGGAAACATGCGTCCATCCGCCTCCGTTTTCAGAGGCACTCCCCTGTCTGCAAACCATTGTATCGTATCTTGCGGTTGGAACCGGGAAAAAGGGCCGCGCAAAGCCTTGTTTCCCCGCGGGTAATTGCGTACGAGCAAAGCCGGATCGCAGCAGGCGTGAGTGACATTGCACCGCCCCCCTCCCGAGATGCGTACTTTAGCTAGCAGCTGACGGTGTTTTTCCAAGATTACCACAGAGTAAGCAGGATTTGCCGCCGCGCAGGTTATGGCGCCAAAAAAGCCTGCGGCGCCCCCACCGATCACCCCTATTTTTGAAGATGTAGACATAAAACGGGCCTTAATTATAAAAATTGGTTCTTGACGATTTTCCCTAAAAAGACATAACTTATATCATAAATAGGTTTAAATGTAAGCGTCGAGATAACCCATGGAGAAATATGAATCATTTTCTTTTCACCTCAGAATCCGTAGCCATCGGACATCCCGATAAGGTAGCTGATCAAATTTCGGATGCCGTGCTGGATGCTTGCCTTGAAAGCGATCCACTATCTAGGGTCGCTTGTGAAACGCTGGTAAGTACAGGACTTGTGGTTTTAGCCGGCGAGATCACTACGCGGGCAGATTTTGAATATCAGGCGGTTGTGCGCAACGCTATCAAAGAAATCGGTTATGACGACAGCACCTTGGGATTCGACTATCGCTCTTGCGGCGTAGTCCTGACGCTCAACAAGCAATCGCCTGACATCGCGCAAGGTGTAGACGAAAGCTCTGGCTCGTCCAAGGAGCAAGGGGCAGGCGATCAAGGCTTGATGTTTGGGTATGCCTGCGACGACACTCCCGAATTCATGCCTTTGCCCATCATGCTGGCGCATCGCATTGTACACGAATTGCAAAGGCTGAGGGTATCCAAAGAGCTACCCTATTTACTGCCGGATGGGAAGTGCCAAGTTACCGTGGAATACGACGGGCAGCACGCGCCGGTGAAAGTGCACACCGTGGTTTTATCTACGCAGCATCGCGACACTGTGGACCAAAAGCGCATTGCGGCCGATATGCAAGAAATGGTCTCCCACCTCGTTCCCAAAGGTTTTATCGACAAAAAAACCATTTTCTATGTCAATCCCACGGGGCGTTTTGTGCTGGGCGGACCCGCCGCCGATTGCGGGCTTACCGGCCGAAAGATCATTGTAGACACCTATGGAGGGATGGCCAGACACGGCGGTGGGGCGTTTTCAGGAAAAGACCCGTCCAAGGTCGATAGGTCGGCAGCTTACGGCGCACGCTACGTAGCTAAAAATATTGTGGCGGCCAAGCTGGCCACGCGCTGCGAGGTTCAGATATCTTATGCCATCGGCATCCCTTTCCCAATATCTATCAAAGTAGACACCTTCGGCACAGGCAAAGTCAGCGACGACGTGTTTACCCAGATCATCCCGCAGGTGTTCAATCTTTCGCCCAAAGGGCTGATAGAGATGCTGAACTTGCGCCGTCCGATCTATCGCAAAACAGCTTTTGGCGGCCACTTTGGCAGAGAAGAGCCCGAGTTTACCTGGGAAAAAACTGATCGGGTAAAACCGCTGCTGGCTGCTTTAGATAAATTTGCGGCAAAGGCTTTGCGCTAGTACACTGTATTGAGGATAAAAATTATTGGGGATAAAAACTTATGAAAGGAAATCAGAGCCCTTTATCCGATCACTACGATGGAAAGCGCTTTCATAACCGCCAATCTCCACCGCATAATCTATGGAAGGTTTTAAAGTGGATGGCTAAGCGGCGATCCAAGCCTGTGCACACCAAACGCACTGTCTCGCCGTTAGTAGAGATCGATGCGCGGCCTCCTCCGCATGAAATGTGGGTGACATTCATCAACCACTCCACATTTCTGATTCAATGGGCAGGGCTCAATATCCTCACCGATCCCCTATTTTCTAAAAGGGCCAGTCCATTTCGTTGGATTGGACCCAAGCGGAGCCATCCTCCGGGGATAGCTTTTCACAATCTTCCCCCCATCGATTTAGTGCTCATCAGCCACAACCACTACGATCACATGGATCTGCCTACTTTAAAAGCGCTGGCCAAAAGCTGCCATCCCCTGATGGTCACAGGTCTTGGCAATGCGCACCCGCTGCAGGCCCAAGGGATAAAAAAGCCCATTGAACTGGACTGGTGGGATGAAACCACCGTCTCGGCAGATTTTAGCGTGACTTACGTACCTGCCGAGCATTTTTCGGCGCGCTGGCTGCACGACCGCAATCGGGCGCTATGGGGCGGTTTTGTTTTGAAGAGCTTGAAAGAAAACAAAACGTTGTATTTTGCAGGCGACAGCGGTTATGGCCCGCATTTTT
>PLSG01000385.1 GCA_003164155.1 Parachlamydiaceae bacterium
GTAACGCGTAGCTTGTCAAGAAAAAGATGCCAAAAAGATGTGTGTAACACTATGCCTGAAAGGGGTGCGGGCTGCATTTTCAGGACGTTTATGAAATGATATAGGGGCACATATTGCAGGTGTGGTAAAAAATTTGCTTATTATAACACAGCCTGTACCTCAGGGGGATTTTAAAATTCGGTGGACGAGGAGTAGACGCTACATTTTTCCTTCAAATGCCTTAGCAAGTACCTATGCTTGGATTTATGAATAATTTCTTGGGGGTACTCGAAAAATCATAAGGCAAAAGGTTTTTCTCCCTTCAGCATTTTCAAACAATCATCAGGATTTTCGTAAACGCAGGCTAAAAATTCACAGGCGATATCCAGTTGGATTAGCCCGTTTAGCTCCTTCTCTGCTAAGTTAATAACTTCATGCTTGCGTAAGAGGGTGTCTTGGTTGAATTCGGCTAAGGTTACTTTCCAATGTGCGGATGTAGAGGCTTTTGATTTTTCAAGGACACATTCTACTCCTTTTCCCTGTTTTTTTAAATTCAGCGCTTCGCCTATATAAAATTTCTTGCGCCCGTCTGAGTCTAACGTATACGAAAACATCCGCCCTTCTTGATAATCACGATTAAAATTTCCTATCTCAAAGCTTCCATTCTCATAGGTGACAACCCCCAAACCGTGAAAACTTCCTTCTTTGATATGTCCAGTATAGGTTTCGCCTCCTGTTAACTGTATTTGTGCCAAGCCTGAATATGCTTGCTGGCTTTTCATCGCATCGAAAAGTGTGTTTTTTTCATCTTTCAAGGCTAAAAAACAACCACGTGGATCTTGTTTAAAATACTTCAGAATTTTACTCGCGGTAACACTATCTTTGAGATAAGAGAATTTCTCTAAGCTTAAAGGTACGGTTTCACATTGTCCTTTTACAGGTTCATCATTGTGAAATTCTCCCAAAATCATCTCGGCGGAGAGCTTATCCTCTTTCAAAGAGCAGTAAGCACCTATTCCTTCTCTGCGCTGATCGTGCCCTTCGCCTATATATGCAAAGATTGGACCCGGTGTGCTATCTGCGGATTTTCCACCTGAGAAATAAACGAAAGCTCCTTCTTGGATGCTCTGCTTAAAATCTCCTAATAAAAAAGAGCCTTCATGAAAGGCTAAAAGATAGCCTCTTCCATCTAAAAGCTTCTTTTCAAGAGAGAGTTTTTCAAACTGTTCATTTGTAAAAAGATCGCTTGTGATGAGGTTTCTGAGCTGCGTGACCATGCCTAGATCACCCGCTGTTTGGGTGGGTTTAAATAAGCGTTCAAAACTTATAGGTTTACCCACTTCGTCGGCAAAAGTAACTGATTTTTTTTGGAATGTTTTTGAAGAAGCTTCCGATTTAAAAGCGGTCTCGCTTAAAATTTCAAGCCCTTTATCTGCTATTTTTGAGGTTAACGTGGGAGAATTGGGCGGAGTAGGGGGCAAAGAGGTTGGAGAAGAGGGAAATTCCATTGGGTATAAGGAGTGATTGGCATGCTCATTCTTGATTCCACTCATAATAAACTCCATTTAAAAATGACCAAACTTTAGCTTTACTGGCGTCTCTTTTCCTTAATTTTGCTATAGCTTCATTTAAATGACAAGATGTTAGTTTGGTTTTGAATTAAATGCGGTGATAGTTTTTTTGCAAGGTGCAAAAAATTATGGCTTTTAAAATTTAATCTATCAAAAGATTGCATCCATTCCTTGACTTTTGAGATATGGGCAATGCTCTTAGCATTACCTGAAGGTTACATGTAGCGCAGAGCGCTTTGGGTAAATATAGTAAGAACTTCACCTCCTTCTGTGGTTTTTCCTGATCGCTTGATTTTAAATATTTTCCGCCATGCTTTCTTTACTCGTTGCATGAAAACCAAGAGGTTTCGGCTTTCATCATAGAGAAGGCATTTCATAAATTGTTCCCTTTTATCCTCCCCATCTTTTATATCCTGTCTATCCTGTAAAATTTCAAGATGAGCTGTATATAGGAGAAGATGGAAGGATAGAAGAAAAGGTTTTCCTTAATATGAAATTAACAATGAGATGGCACAATCTAGCTATAAAAATTAACTATAGGATTATATCATGCCAGCTGTTAGACCCACCGCGCATTTAAATTCTCAGCCAAGACTTGGGCCTGTGAACGGGGCGAACATTAAACAACATCTAAATGATAAAGTCAGACCCAGCCGACTGCACTTCTTTGGGAAGCTTGTGCAAACTATTTTATTGCGTCCGATCACTACGACAGCGACTCTTGCCTATCGTATCGTCAATCTCCTCACATGGGTCCCTTTAAAAGGCGGCCTTTACAAAGTCTGTGGCTATCATACAAAATCAGCAGCCTTCTTCGAGAGTGAGTATCTTAAAACCGTGAAAGCCGTACGAGATGTCCTATTTATTCCATCGGTGGCGATACGCGCGTGTGAAGATCTGGTTGCCACCCGCGAAAAATTCGTCGATGACATTGCCCGGAGGCCTTCCCAAGATTATCTGAATGTCCAGTACACCAAGGGTTTTCAACAGTTTTCGAGCTACATGCATGGGTGTGAAACATTTGAAGTTACCTGTCCGCAGGGGATTATCGAATTTGTAGCTACTTCCGATGCGGCTTTGAAAACGATCATGGCATCCCATCTTTTTAAACCAGGTATAATGGCGATCAATTTTGGCTCTCCAAATGTGGCGGCATTCGTGACGGAAAAGAAAGCGGATGGTTCTGTTCAAACAGTTAAGGTTGACGCAAAGTCCCTTTGGCGCGAACCCATGTCCTATCATGCTACCAACGGTAAAATTCAGTCTGGGGTGTTTCTTGTTCCGACAAATCTCCCCAAAGAAGCTTTGGATCGATTCAAACAGGCAGCAGAAAAGATGGCAGGACGCAAAGATATCACTTGTGTCAAAACCAACTGCCAGGTGTTGAAAGAAGCCGGCTTTTCCATTGAGGGTGTGGCCCTGGAGGGAGTCATCTTCCCGAAGACACTCATGGAGCACCTTCTATTCCGGAATGTCTGCTATACCGACTCGAAAGGCATTAAGCACAAAGTTCATTTTGATATCCTCAACACTACACAGCACAGCCTCGAGGATTTCTTTGAAGAGGTAGACACGGCTGTCGTCGGCACGCGCCTTCGTCACCGGCGCCGCAATGCTGATACTGTGGAAGATCAGAGAGCTCGCGGAGCTGCTGCACAAGCTCTGATCGCCCAAGAAGCTGCACGTCTGGCTGCAGCTGGTCCAGCTCAGAGAAATAAGGATGAGTATTTAGGACAACGCAAAGTCACCGTTTCCGTCCCCTCCTTCTTAGGCGACGCCATCGCCCGCATCTGGGGTCGACACACCATGTACGAAGTGGATCTCTCAGACAAGCGAAAAGAGATTTCCAGAGCTTTCCAGGGATTGACCACACATAGCGAAGGAGGTAAGACGGCCAAGTTAAGCCCATTTCCTCAAGAGAAACCGAGCATTGGCACCCGCTTAAAGAGAGACCTCTTCTTCTCCGGCCCCATGATACGATTCTTGCGTAGACACATGATGGGCCGAGTAGACGTAATCCATCTCCATACGCAAGACATATTTAAACACCTCAAGTCCACTAAAGGCGCACGCCTCAATTATGTGCTTCTTGATGATAAAGTGGTCTTAGCCAGAGTACAGGCCAATGGCAATAGCGACGAGGCACATAGAAGAGCAGCCGACTGGGCGCTTAGCAAGCACGCCCTTCTCTCAGCTCGTCAAAAGGTCTACTGCGCCGGCGAAATGTGGTACGATGCGACTAAAAACCGCTTCATGATGAATCATGATTCTGGCACCTATAAGCCAAGCCCTGCACACGTAAAAGTAGTCACGGAACTGGCCAATAGAATTTTTGACGCTCAGAACTTTGACAACGTTTTTGAAGCTGAGTCCGGGAAAGAAGAAGCTACTAAAGTCGCATAGATATAGATTCAGTAGATGCAAAAGTAATGTTCAATTTAGGAGATAAGAAACACATGTCAATTCCTTTTAATGATAACCTTTGCTGGGATACCTACCATTCTAATCCCCATTGGCACAAGTCAATGTCGGCATCGGCGCCTTCGATCGATCGCGAAAACCAAATGAAACGCGCCGTAAATGAAGTCTTTGTGCAAACCTTCAAACAGCCCTTAGTACGAAGTGTTCAATTTATACGCGACGCCGCCCGGCTGGTGCTAAAAGTGCCCATTCGCTCAATATGGACGCCTATTGTGCTGCCAAAAAACTGGAAGCAGCTTGAGCGCGCTAAAATCAATACGAAGCTTACAGCTTACTCCTTTGTCCAACTGGTCTCTGTACCAGCCAAGTTTCTCGTAGCTTTAGCTGCCCTGGCCACATCGGCGATCTCATGGAGGGGAGCGCAGTGGTTGCTTGATAAGAGTGTGCGCTGGACCCTTCATCTTGATGGACGCGCCTCGCAGCTCGAAGCTCTCAAAGAAGTGGGTGGCAGCAACGCTTCAAACCGACATCAGTACAATCTATACAAGGATTGGCTCTACACTATCAACCCGAAGCTCTGCCGCAAAGCAGGCTAAACAACCTTGATGGGGTCAGTTTAGAATTCGGATTGTAAAGTAGTGCCGTCTTTCTTTGTAGAGCCTGTCTCAAAAACCTTAGAACCTCCGAAGGGGAGCAACGCCAGTGTGGTAATGGACACGAGAGGTATGGTAGAAGTGGAGGGTGAGGCCCTTCTCAGGAGAATATCTGACCATCGGTTGTTGTCCTTTTATAGACTCTTGAGAGCGTGTATAATCGCAAAAGGGGAAGCAGGTAGAGCTAGTGAGAGAGCTAAGATATCGTGTCAAATGACAAACGGCGGCTTCTAATGTCCTAGGTACTTCATAAGCGGCTAGTGCTTTTGTAGCAAGTTCTGCAACCAAAGTTTGTTGGTCAACATAATTTTTATTTCTGCTATCTCGAAGGATGTCTATTGTCATAAGCACCCAATAAGATTTCTCAATTGATCTATCTCCTAGTTCTGCCACAATAAAATTCGAAATCTTATCATCATTAGTTTTAGTTGTTGGAAAATAGCGTCTTTCAATCTCTCCAAGACTGTTTAAGGTAAGAGGCTTCGCGTTCAGTGTTGAAGGGATATAGACAAGCGTGTGAGTTTCGTGCAGTTTTTTTCTTGGAAATGCAGGACATGGGCTTTGCAATATATATTCAATGTTATGAGGAAGGTTAGGTGCCGGCCCAACTTCCCCACAATGAGCTTTCCACTCGCTTTCGCCAAAAACACTACCCACTTTCAGGTAACTTACAACCAAATCCACATGAGGAGGTATAAGACCATTTGGTTTTTGCTGAGTGCCAATGGCTGCATCAACAGCAGTGTATATAGGTCTTGGATCTACGCTCCATTCTGCACACAAGTGTAGCGTTGATGGCTCGATAGATGTTAATGAAGTCATGAAATTCTCCTTCTCTAATTTTAATTATCCACACTTTAAATGGAAATAATAAAAAAGTCAAATGAAATTAATGTGTTAATTTATGAGGTGGAATAGCATGAAAATATTTTGCGAGGTGACCAGGGAAATAGCATGAATTTTTTTGGCATGGTACAAAAATAGCTACGGGTAGTACAAAGACACAAAAAAGAAAAGGCCGGTTTTTCGGATTTGTTTGTTCATTCATTAAGAATTATTACTCTCTTTCTATTCTTTTGCGTTTTTTTGTGTTTTTTGCAGTCATTCTTTTCCTAAAATGTTACTCTATATTGAGGCATACCAAAAATTCATGCAAGTTCCCTGGATGTGGCCTGGTCAAGGCCAGTAATATTTAGACTTCTGGTTTTTTGCACGATGGGCAAACCATGAAATAACTGGCCAAAAGAGCTATACCCGAAAGGCCAACCAGGTCATAAATGATACGCGAAGTTATCGATCCTGCCCCAAAAAGATGGTCAACAAGATTGAAATTTGCCACGCCAACTAATCCCCAGTTAAGCGCCCCGATAATCGCAATAGCCCCCACTATTTTGCAAAACCCACATGCTTGTTTTAACATATATACCTCCGTTAAATAATTAACGTAAGAAATACTTGCCGCAGTAGATTGATAAGTTCATACTTTCGCCTTCTAATCAATCTACCTACTATAACTATATCACATATTTATTTTTTTAACTAGGAGTCGGAGTCTGAGCTACTCAAGGACCGCAAACTTTCCCTTGGATGGTGAATTTCTATGGCGTTCTCCAGCTTCAAAAATGTGATTATAGGAGGGAGTGGTTTGGAAGGGCTCCCAAGAGGCGCACGGGGGCCTCTGTGCCTTGGAAGGTTTTCATGGGCAGCACCAGGCACCAAGCACCTGTAGCCGGCATCAGATGGGCGTTGGCGATATTTTCCACGATGTATTTGCCAGCTCCCAGGATTATCTGGTGGACGGCAAATCCGCTTTCGGGCCTGTCGGGAGAAAGGGTATCTATGCCGATTCCAGCCACATTTTTAGAAACGAGATATGTAGCGACTTCTTTGGCGACACAAGGAAAGCGAAAGTCGTTGTGGTATTTTGCGGGCTCTTCCCAAAGGCTTCCCCAACCGGTATAGAAAATCACAAAAGCATTCTCACAGATCTTTCCGTGAGCTTTCTCAAATTGTTCAACGACGGGCATTTCAATGCTGTATAGCGCATGCGCCTCTTCAGAGACGTTTATGACAATGCAAGGCGAGATTAACGCGGCCAAGGGGATTTCAGCCACTGTTTTGCCGCCGGGAATGCAATGTGCCGGCGCGTCAATATGTGTGCCGATCCCGGCAAGCATCTCCAGACGTTGAACTAAAAATTTGCAGTCGCCTGGGCACTCATCGTATTTGACAATAGCCGTTTGCAAAAATCCGCACCGCCCCTCCCAAGTGGGGGTTTTTTCAGTGAGGGCATGTGTTAGATCAATCCAGCTGTGTATCTGGGGAATCATAAAGTCTCCCCAGGATACTTACATCGCGGATTGAAATAGTGCCGAATCGCAAAAGCAGGGGTCTTGCGCACTTCGATCGAGGGCCAGCTTGTCAACAGTTGAAGGGGGAAGAGGGTATCTCCGGCATAGGCATCTGTTAATAGGGTTAAAATAAACTCGGCGATGAGGTTCTCTTGCAGAAATAAGGTGTAGATTTGCGCCCCTCCAATTACGTATAGAGGGCAACCCTCCGGTAAGGTTTGCTCCAAAGCCAAAAAATCGGCTAAGGAAGATACGAAGATGAGGTGGGGGTTTATGGGAGGCGAAATTTTCCGACGGCTAAAAACGATGGCCAGGCGGCGATCAAAATAGCTGGGGGGAAGAGCTAGAAAGGTTTGATATCCCATCACCAGGGGATGACCGCGTGTGGCATCTGCAAAATGCTTTAGGTCTTCGGCGCAGTGCCAAGGGAGTTTTCCATCCTTGCCCATGATTCCATGGGGATCACATGCCGCAATTCCCACAATTTTTTTAGAAAACATGCAAGCCCTCCAGTAAGGCCGAAGCAGTCAGGGATTTCTGATGAGCTTCCACATTGTGTACTCTCAGATAATCCACTCCCTTTCTAGACAGATAATGGGATATGCCCACCGTTTCAAAATCGCGTTCGCGAGCTTCACTGGATGAGATCATTTTAAAAAAGGATTTCCTGGAGTGTCCAACGAGTATTTGGCAGCCGCTTTTTTTTAGCTGATCGACTTCGCGCAGTACAGAAAGAGTCTGGAATAGCGATTTTCCAAATCCGATGCCCGGATCGAGGATGATTTGTGCTGGCGAAATGCCCAACGCACCTAGTTCTTCGACTTTCTTTTCCGCCCACGCAAGCAGGTATGTCAGAGGATTTAGCTCAAAGGGTAAAACGAGATTATCCCGGGGGGGGATGGCTAAAGAGTGATTGAGCACAATCTTGCAGCCCTTTTCAGCCACGATTTTAAGCAGGGCGATGTCTTCTCCTGCCTTTACATCATTCACCCAATCGATGGGATAGATTTGGAGGGCTTTGCTGATCACCTCTGGGTGGTAGCTATCCAAACTAATATGCGGCCAAGCCAGGCGGCGAGGCAATTCTTGCGCCAGGAGTTTTAAGACGGGCTCTAAACGCTGCCATTCCTCCTCGGCCGAAATTTGGCGGGCATTGGGGCGCGTTGATTGCCCCCCAATGTCGATGACTGCCGCTCCTTGACTGGCTAAAGCCAGAATTTTTTGCAGGGCCGCTTCCGCATGGCAATAACGCCCCCCATCTGAAAATGAATCAGGGGTGATATTCACAATGCCCATCAGTTGGGGAAAAGGCATAAAGCATTTGGTCGCTTCAGGATCTTGCTTGACGTAGCTATGCAGAATTTCATTGAGTGTCAGATGGCTATAGGGGAAACCTTGCACGGGATAACGCCAATCTGCGCGCAATGAGGCCATCAAGGTGAGCAAAAATGGGCGGTTAAAGAGCTCTGGATGGGGGATGGTCAAGCCTTCATGAGAGATGACCTGCTCGTCCCAAGCCAAGATGTCCAGATCGATGATTCTCGGCGCCCAGCGCGGAGCATTGAGATCTCTACCCAATGCCTTTTCAATCCCTTTTAAATGCGCGAGTAAAGCGTGCGGTGAAAGGGTCGTCGTACCCGAAATGACCAGATTGTAATAGGGCAAATTCCATATGTCAGGTGCATCCGGGGGCACAAGGGCTTTGGTTTCAAAAATCACCGAAGTGCGCAGCTGGCTGACAGCTTTTTGGGAAAGCAGGGCAAGGGCATTTTTGATATGGTCGTAACGTTGGCCTAAATTAGACCCTATGCCTATAAATATTTCTGCAGGAGCCTCCCTCCACTTTTGTGGAACATTTTATGGGGTAAAGAGGCAGCATACTGAATGTGCGCAATAGGACTCAAGCTAAATAAAGGGTGGCTTATACNNTCTGCCAGAAAGCTATGTATGGGTAAGCTTTGAAGACTAAATGCAATGAATCGCTCTTGTTCGTTATCTTAAGCCCGATTATAATAAGGCCTGTTTAAACAGCAAAATCCTAAGATTTAATTCAAAAAATGAGAGGGCTTTAGGTGAAAACAAAACCAATTTATCTCGATGACCCTTACAAGAAAGAGATGGTAGCTCGGATTATCGACGTGACTGCGGAAAAAGAAGGCGTTTGGCGGCTTATTCTTGATGCGACTGTATTCTATCCTATGGGAGGAGGGCAGCCGACAGACCAGGGGACATTCTCGTTTTCCGATGGATCACAAGCTGAAGTTTATCAAGTATTGCTGAAAGAGGGTGAGATCAATCACTACGTTAAAA
>PLSG01000211.1 GCA_003164155.1 Parachlamydiaceae bacterium
AAATGATATAGGGGCATATACCGCAGATGTGGTAAAAACTTTGCTTATTATAACACAGCCCGTACCCCTTTCAGGGGTACAATATCCATCATAGCCTTCCCAGGGCTGCGCTTCGCTTGCCCTGGGGCTACATGCCCTCACCCCCGTTCGGGGGTGAATTAAAAAGATATGGGTAATGCTAAGCGCTGCCCTGTTGCCCTGCTAGCCCTTCAGGCTGAGGCAAAGATCATTCAAAAAATATTTCATTTAAACAAACTTACTTGACGGAGCACTAACTAGTTTGAGGCTTTTCCTTGGCCAACGTCTGCGTGAGCCACACGATGGCAAAAGTCAACACCAACAAGATCGCCGAAAGTGCGTTGATGATGGGAGTGGAACCAAATTTTATCATCCCATACACATAAATGGGCAGTGTCGTAGATCCTGGCCCCGCCACAAAGAAAGTGATCACAAAGTCGTCGATGGAGAGGGTAAAGGCCAGCAATGCGCCGGATAAAATGGACGGCGCCATCAACGGGATCATGATGCGCCTTAAAATTATCCACCAATCGGCACCCAAGTCTTGGGCGGCCTCCACTACCGAAAAATCAAAATTATGCAGGCGCGAAAGCAGCACCATAGTCACATAGCTTACGCAAAACGTGGTATGCGCAATGAACACGGTGAAGAGCCCCAGCTGCATGTTAATCGACACAAAGAACAGCAGCAGGCTTATACCCATCAAGATATCGGGGATGATCAAAGGGGAATAAATCAAGGCATAATGCGCCTTTTGCAGCGTCGTTTTATAGCGATAGAGGGCAAACGCGGCGGTGGAGCCCAGCAAAGTGGAAATGAGCGTGGAGCTGCAAGCTATGATCAGCGAGTTGCTCAACGCGTTCCAAATGGCGCGCTCTTGGAAAAGGCGGCCGTACCACTTGAGCGAAAATCCTGTCCAAGCCCCTCCAAAACGGGATTCATTAAACGAGGTGATCACCAAGACGATGATGGGCAGATACAAAAAGATCAATACGCCCAAGGTGAGGACTAAGGGAAAACGGCTGCGCTGCATAACTTACTCTCTGGTGTTCATGGGAAACTTATCGGCTCTTCGCTGAAACAGGGCAATCACCGCCATGGGGATCAGCACAGCCATCGACAGCACGGCCGAGAGCAAGCTGGCTTGCGGCAAGTCTCGGTCGACAAAGATGCGCTGTGTGATCTTGTTGCCGATCATCTCACTTTGCGCTCCACCCACCACGTCCGGTATCACATAAGCCCCCAAGGCAGGGATGAAGACCATCAGCAAAGCGGTAATGATCCCCTTTTGGATCCCCGGCACAAAAACCTTGAAAAAAGCTTGCAATCTGGTGGCGCCAAGGTCCCAGCCAGCTTCCAACAGGTTGAAGTTAAACTTCGAGGCGGCCGAAAAGATGGGCAAAATAGCAAAGGGCAGATAAGAATAGACCATGACCACCAATACGGCGCCGGAATTGTACAGCAGAGAAGTGTCTGACGATACGATGCCCAGAAATACTAAGGCTTTTTTAAGCACCCCTTCTGGATGCAACAAGGACTTCCAAGCGAAGATGCGTATCAAAAAACTGCTCCAAAAGGGCATCACCACCAGCAGCAATAGAATTTGGCGCGTGCGCGGAGCCGCCCTGGCGATATAGTAGCCCATGGGCACAGATAAGAAAAGGCACAAGGCTGTGGTAAGCACGCTTAGCCAGATGGTGCGCCAGAAAATGATAGGATAGTTGGGATTAAATAGCGCTCTTAAGTTATCCAAAGTCCAGCCTTCACCAATGCCCCCATAGATATCGTGCGGTTTAAAAGCCACCAGATAGACGATGATTGTGGGGATTAAGAAAAAAAGCAACAGCCACACAAACGAGGGCATGGTAATCAACCACTCCTTCAAACGGAATTTTCCAGTGCGCGTCATAAAGCATCCCCCTTGGAAGCATTTCCATTAGAGGCTTTGTCTTTAGGGGCTTTATCTTTAGAGCCAAGCTCTTTTTCGCTCCAAGCTTCCGACTGATCAGCCGGCGCCTCCTCATCCCCTAGCTCTCCCTCTTCAGCCCCAGTTGAGGGCTCTCCCAATTTTTCGACAGGCACTTCGGTAAGTTCTTCGTCGGACACACTATATCTTTCCAGCATGAAGCCATCATCAGCATGCCACCACACCCATACGGGGTCATCCCAGACGATAGGCTTATCATCGAGCACAAAGCGACTGTGCTGCTGCACCACGGCAATGCGATGGCCAGCGATGCGCACCCAATATTTTGTGTGGTCGCCTTTGTAGACGATTCCCTCTACGGTGCCCTGCAGTAAGTTGAACTGGGGATTAGGTTCTGGTTTTTCGCGCGAAATGCGTATTTTTTCCGGGCGAATGCTCAAATGGACCAGATCGCCCACCCGCAGCTGCTTGTCATTGAAGCACAAAATCCGCGGAAAGTCAGCCAGCATGATGCTGCTATAGTCGTTGGAGACCATTTCAGCTACGCGCCCATCCAAAAAGTTAGTGTCGCCGATGAAGGCCGCCACAAAGCTGCTGCGGGGAGCCTCATATAGCTGCATAGGCGTGCCAAGCTGTTCTAGCTTGCCATTGTGCAAAACGGCAATGCGATCGCTCACCGCCATAGCTTCCGTCTGGTCATGCGTGACAAAGAGGAAGGTGATGCCCACCTCGTCGTGCATAAGGTCGAGCTCCAGAAGCATCTTTTGGCGCAGCTTCAGGTCTAATGCCGCCAGGGGCTCATCTAAAAGAAGCACGCGCGGTTTATTAATCAAAGCTCTAGCTATGGCTACGCGCTGTTTTTGGCCGCCGCTGATCTGGTCGGGCTTCTTATGAGCTTGGTCATCCATTTGTATGAGATGCAAAAGCCGCTCCACTTCTTGCCGTATTTCGCGAGCTGGCCGCCCAGCGACGCGCAAGCCAAAGGCTATGTTTTCCCACAGAGTCAGATGGGGAAAGAGGGCGTAATTTTGAAAAACAGTGTTCACCGGGCGCTTATGCGGAGGCAAATGGGTGATATCTTGCCCATCCAGCAATACCCGCCCCGTATCGGGGCGTTCGAATCCAGCTACGATGCGCAGCAAGGTCGTTTTTCCACATCCGCTCGGACCTAGCAAAGAGAAAAACTCGCCAGCTTCAACTCCGAAAGACACATCCTTAAGGGCTTGAAAGGTGCCAAATGCCTTAGATACATTTTCAAACTCGATAGATTTCACCATAACAGCCTATTCCCCGGTAACTGGTCAGATCACCCCGGAAGAACCGGGTGGAATCTGACCTAAAATTGCTAGATAATGAACGTGAGCCTATAAGCTTTTGTCAGATCCCCCCTGAGGAACCAAGGGGGGATCTGAAATAAAATAGAACGTCGGGCACGGGCTCGGGCCAATGCCATTGAATTAAAACAGGATTTTACATGCATAACCTATAAGCATTTCCTAGAGCCCGCCTCGGGCGACTGAATAAAGCCCACAGTGACCGCAGTTCCGAGTCTTCGAGGGACGCAGGGAACTGTGGGCTTCGTTCAGTCGCCNNGTCGCCCGAGGCGGGCTCTAGGAAGCGCCATCGAGCGTACAAGTCCATGTCTTTCTCTTTCCAGCATTTCCAGCTTTAGAGCATCACGAACCTTCCCCTATCCAACATATGCGTAAACGTGCCCGTTCCGGTGTCCTACTTTTTGTCAGATCCCCCTCGGTTCCTCCGTGGGGATCTGACCTGTTATTTTCAGGTCACCACGCTGCCCGGAGGGAGATGCGACACTCCCACGACTTCAAGATTGAGGCCATCGAAGCCAGATAAGATCATTCCATGGCTTTCGATTCCCATGAGCTTGGCAGGTTTCAAGTTAGCCACCACTACGACCTTTTTGCCCACAAGCTCTGAAGGTTGATAAGCCTGGCTAATACCCGACAGCACGGTGCGCTTTTCAAAACCCAGATCGACCTCAATTTGCAGCAGTTTTTTACTTTTGGCCACCGGTTCGACCTTTAAAATGGTAGCTACGCGCAAGTCAAGCTGGCGCACCTGCTCGATATCCACTAAGGGTTTGAGTGNNTCCAAAGCTGTTTCCAGAGCCTTTGGAGCAATTTCACTGGCTGTTTCGGCCTTGGCTCCTGGTTGATTTTGAGCTTTGGCTTTAACTTGAAGAGCAGTCTGGTGCAGTTTTTCAATCTCCTTGGCGATCTGCTCGTCTTCTACTTTGCGAAACAAGATGGAAGGCTCCTTGAGCGGCTGCCCAGCTGGCAC
>PLSG01000337.1 GCA_003164155.1 Parachlamydiaceae bacterium
CATGTACAGGGCTATGCTTTTCTCCAAGCTAAATGATTCGACGATGCCAGTGGGATTAGCTGTTTTTTCCAGTATCTGAGCGTACTGCACAATGTCGTTTTCTAAAGAGCTGATAGCTATCTCTATTTGCTCTACGGCAAAAGCACTTTGCTCATCGAGAATTTCTTTAAGTCTACGCGCTTCCTTTGACAACTCGCTATACTGCCCCCAGAGCTGAGCACGCACCCCTGCGGATATATTTTCTTTAAAGAGCTCTAAGCAAACCTGCCGCGCTTCCCAAAAAATCTTAAAGTGAGGAGTGCCTTTTTGCGCCAGCGCCATAGTCATAAAAGAAATGCCCGTGGCCAGCTTGCTCTCGGCATTAGGCTCGGCTTGCAACTGCGCATGCAGCTTCTCTAAAGTTATGCTTTGGGCGATACCCTGCTCTTTAGAAGCCATCTCATCGCGACTAGCTTGACTTGATTTGGCGCCTGCGTTTGCATTCAGCTTGGCATCGGCATCATCAGACTCTTCACCACACTGAAAATGGGCATCAGCGTCAGATTCAGATTCAATATCCATATTCATTTCCATTTCGTCCAAGCTTTCTTCTGAACACGACCCACCGCCACAGCAGCTACCTGCAAGCAAAGGCTCAGACCTATGAGAGGCACAATCGCCCTCTGGCTCCAACAGACTTGCTGTCGCATCTTCCGACAGATTTTCGAAAGTGGTTTCGCGCCCACAGATGTGCTCTGACATAGTCTCTAATGATTTATTACAGACATTTGTATTTTCATGATGACTCATAGTTGTTTGCTCCTTAGGCAGATACTGGTACTAAAGCCTAACAGAAAATTGCTTTTAGGTAAAGGATAAACATTAAACAAACCGCAGATAAACATCTTTCGAGGCTGTTCCATCGAGCAAATTAGGGTGGCGCACTTCCCTCAGGGAAAAAGGGGCTGAATGTGCATTTTGCGCGAACCAACCGTCGAATGCCACTTGGTGAGCACAAAAATGCCAAGATTGCCTCTTTTCACAATGCGGCGGTCCAAAAAAAAATTCATAAAGTCGAGTTAGCCATGCGCAAGAAATCCGTTCCCAAAAATCTCACTGAAATCTATATTTAGCTTATCTTTCAACTTTAGGTTCCTACACATCCATATTAAGGATAGGACATGCAAGGATCAGACACTGTGCCTCGTCTTTCTTTTGAAGAAGGTCTCAATTTATTCAAAAACGCTCCATTGGATGCGTTAGGCCAGATGGCTATGCGCATGCGCTTTAAAAAAAACCCGCGCAAGCAGATCACCTTTATTTTGGACTCCAACCCCAACTATACCAACATATGCAATGCAGACTGCTCTTTTTGCGCCTTCTACCGCCACGCAGGTGCCAAGGATGCCTACAAAAAAACTGTCGACGAAGTTATGCAGCACATGGAGCTTGCGCGCCAAGCCGGACTCACCACCGTTCTATTGCAAGGCGGCCTGGTCGACGATCTCAAAATCGATTATTACGTCGAGCTGGTCAAAACAGCCCGTGAGCGCTACCCCGACATACACCCTCATTTTTTTTCTGCTCCCGAGATATGGAACTGCGCTAAGGTTTCTCAAATCACTGTCGAAGAAGCACTGAAAGAGCTGTGGAAAGCTGGCTTGCGCACCATTCCGGGAGGCGGCGCCGAAATGCTCTCAGAACGCGTGCGTCAAGCTATCTCTCCCAAAAAAATGCAGCCAGGAGCTTGGATGGATCTGCATAAGACAGCCCATCGGATAGGCTTTCGCACCACTGCCACCATGATGTATGGACACATTGAAGAACCAGAAGATATCCTTGAGCATTTGGAGGCACTGCGCACAGCCCAAGATGAAATTCCAGGATTCACGGCCTTCATCCCCTGGAGCTACAAACGCGACCGCACGGCGTTGCGCCGCGCAGTCAAGCACTGGGCGGGAGCCGATGCCTATTTGCGCATCATTGCCTTTTCAAGGATATATCTGGACAACTTCGACCACGTTCAAGCGTCTTGGTTCAGCGAAGGCAAAGAGACAGGCATGCAAGCCTTGAGCTTTGGAGCTGACGATTTCGGAGGGATTATTTTAGAAGAGAATGTACATCGGGCCACCAACTTCATCAACAAGACCGATCACAATGGCGTGCTGAGCATGATCCGCCAAGCCGGATTTGAACCTGCCCAGCGCAGCACTTTGTATGAGATCCTGCGCACATATGAAAATGAAGCATTCGTAGAAGTCCCCGAAGCCCAAAAAATCAGGGAAGCCGACAGACTTTCCATCCTCAAGACATAATTTTAGTGCGAAAGAAGGGATACTGAAGATGATAAGTTTCGCCACTGCAAATATAAACCTGCCTTTCAATAGATTTATGAACAAGGCAACGGCAGCTGGAAAATCTTCGCTTGAAGAGGAATCCAAAAGTGAGAAAACGGAGCATAGTAGAAAAGTTGTAACCCTCACAGGATATCAAATTTGTCTAGCTTTGGAAGATTCCCAAGCAGACACCCAAAGTGCCGCCTTTAAAGCTATTTGCTTGCCCAAACCAGCCGAAAACATGCGAAACCTAGCTCTATCGGTGACTTATGAAGATGAAAAACCCACCAAAGTGACTTTCATAGAGCTTACAAAGCAGCATATAGCTGAACTGCTCGATTGGAATAGTGATCAATTCCATGTCGTATTAGATGCCTGCCGGCGCACCGAGATAGCGGCCTCTCCCCTTTTAGAGCATAATTTAAAGTTGGATACAACCCCTGCTTAACAAATANNGCACCCCCATTCATGCTTTTACCCTCATCTTTACGAGGATGAAGAACAAAATGTTTTCACCCTCAATTTTAAGGCTTAGATGCTCTACTGACCTTCATGCTGCTTCATTATCTCGTCGATCTTGGCCTTTATCGCCGACAGGTTGAATGAAGCCGGTGCCTGCATGGGCGGATAGTCAATTGCCGTCAAAGCAAGTTTTCCGACCATCTTCTGTACCGAAACAAAACGCCAGAACTCGCGCGCATAGAAATCGTTTAAATATCCGCCACCCATGTCATTCGTGCTCTCGCCGCGTGTACCAGGCGTCCGCTCGAAGGGATCTTGGCGTAAGTTCACAATGGTGGGCATGTCGGTGGTGACTTTTTCACCAGGCCATCCCCAAGGCTGCTGGAAGAACTGATACTTGAAGTCATCGATGCGCACAGCCCCGAGCTGAGGCCCGCCAAAGTAAAAGATTTCATGGCGCGCCGAAGGCGCTTTGCCCAGCAGCAAGTCCAGCTGATTGTAACCATCGAGGTGATTTTTGTACGTCCGCTCGCCGAGTTTCACACCTTTGAGCAACTGCGCTGTGATGTTGGGATTACCGGCAGCGGCCACGAGCGTGGGAAACCAGTCAAGACCAGAGAAAATCCCATTCTCAACTGAGCCCGGCTTGATGCGCCCCGGCCAACGCACAATACATGGTACGCGAAAGCCGCCTTCAAAGACAGTGCCTTTGGTGGCGCGAAACGGCGTCATGCCCCCATCTGGCCAAGTGAAAACTTCCGCTCCGTTGTCGGTGGTAAAGATCACGATGGTATTGTCTGCCTCGCCAATCTCTTCCAAGTGCTTCAGGAGTTGGCCAATATTTTCGTCCATTTGAGCCATGCCAGCCTCTTCGACGTTGTAATTGCTCGTAGCATTCATCATCGCCTGATACTTGGGCGGAAGATAGGTGAAAACGTGCATGCGCGTAGTATTGTGCCAGATGAAAAATGGCTTGCCATCCGCTTTGGCCTTGTCCATGAATGCATTGGAACTAGCCACGAGTACGTCGTCAAATGTCTCCATATCATATTTAGCCTTGCGACCAACTTGCCAGTTCTGCATATCCTTCATGTCGGGAAACGGAGCCAAAGGGCCTTCGTCCACGATCCTCTGCTTGCCGACCTTACCCCAGCGCGGTTGATCGGTCGGATCGTCGGTTTCAATCGCCCAGCTGTGCACCAGATTGCGCGGACCGGTTACATCAATCCAATCCTGGGGATAATCAAACCAATACGGATCAGACATCGCATCGAGGTGATAGAGATAGCCAAAGTATTCGTCAAAGCCATGCACTGTCGGCAAATACTTGTTCAAATCGCCGAGGTGATTCTTACCAAACTGACCCGTGGTATAGCCCAGTGACTTGAGAGCGGTGGCGATCGTGCATGCCTGGTCCGGCAGACCAACGTCCGCTCCAGCTTGGCCGACAGTGGTCAACCCAGTGCGTATGGGGAGTTCGCCGGTGATGAAGTTGGCCCGACCAGCTGTGCAGCTAGCCTCGGCATAGTAGTCGGTAAACAGCATGCCAGCGCTGGCCAGTTTATCGATATTTGGCGTCTTGCCGGACATGATGCCCCTGTGGTATGCACCGATGTTGAACCAACCGACGTCATCGCCCATGATGACTAAGATGTTGGGTTTCTTTTCCTTCGCCTGAGTAGTATCTTCGGCGCCAAAAAGCGGCATCGAAGCTGCCACCATAGCCATAGCGCACTGAAAGAAGTGACACCATTTCATAAATTTCCATCCTATTTTTTAATTTTTTTTTGCTGGATCAGGGATAGTTTTTTTAAAGTTGCTCATTTACACCATATGAGCTATAGGAAATTCAGGCAACACTATATATCTACGAGGAAAATATGCTCCCATCTATTGGAACCATGCAGCCTAAGCCAAACACCATTCAAAAAAATATTTTTTTGACGGGCGCCCCTTCAGTGGGAAAAACCACAGTTATAAAAAAAGTTATTCAATTGCTGCGCGTCCCCTCTAATGGTTTTTACACAGAAGAGGAGCTGATGGAAGGCAAGCGGGTGGGGTTTCTCATGCGCACCCTGGACGGTAAGAAAGCTTACCTCGCGCATCAAGACATCCATTCTGATTTCCACATCCGGCGATATGGAGCAAGTATTGAAAACATCGAAACTATTGCCGTGTCCTCTATTGCACCCATTGAAAACCATGTGATCGTCATTGATGAGATTGGCAAAATGGAATGTTTCTCACAAAAATTTGTCGAGGCTTCTGCCAAAGCACTTGATGCGCCAAATATTGTGATAGGCACAATAGCTCTAGGTGGCACAGCCTATATCCAGCAGGTAAAAGCCCGCGATGACATTCAAATTTTCGAAGTGACCCCAGATAACCGGAACGCGCTTCCCCAGCTAATAGTGCAAGCTGTTCACAATATGACAGAAAACGTTCTATTTTAATTTCATTGACATCTTCTTCCAAAATAGGCATGTAAACATAAAAGTTAATCAATCCAATACGGGAGGTAATATGAAAAATTTAGCAAAGTCATTTTCCGCTATGGCATTCATAGTGGGATCCATTTGCCTATTTAGTGCATGTGAACAATCTAAAGGCGACGATAATAAAGCGGCAAACAGTGCCGTCAACCCGGATGTTACAGGTGTATGGATAGTCACGGATGAAACTGGCAACCAATTTGACATCACCCTAAATAAAGACGGCACGGCCACTAGTACCTGGAAGGTTTTGGATAGAGGCAAATGGAAGCTGGTCAGTCAGAAGAAAGCGCATATCCAATGGAATAATGGCGCAAATGAATTCATCATCGTAGATGAACGAGGTGGCGCGGAAAGACAAACTTTTGCCCCAGGTAAGCCCACCGAAGGCAAACCCCAAGAAATTACCATAATTAAGAAAAAAAAATAGGGGCTGACTACAAAACACAGGAAATTTAAATGCAAAGATGCGAAGAGGATAGGGAGAGTCTAACCCCTCGTTCATCGAATTTTTAATTTTATCTCATCTTTGCGTCTTTGCGTCTTTGCGTTTGATTGTCCAAAATTTTGACTACTGCAACCGTTTCTTTTATCCTTCCCAATCCTGAAAATTTTACAGGATGGGAAAGGATAGAAGGGAAGGATAGGGATTTAGTATGTACCACTTCATTTGCTATCTGGCTGGAAGTTTTCCAATTTGTCAGCCGCTAAGCGCACTTGTTTAATGGCAGAAGAGAGCCACGCATCTGCCTCATGCGCCCAAAGTTGACGCAGAGGTCTAATCAGACAGAATGAATTTTGGATATTATTTCTTAGGCGCTTTTGCATGACCGCCAACCCCATTTGTATATTGCGAAAAGCTTCATAAACGGACTGTATATCCTCTGAATTTCCGTCAAATTCTGATAGATAGTGGCTGCATGCAGTTCCAGCGTAAGCCGCCAAGTCAGTCATATTTTGGAACTCACACAGCCAAGCTTTCTTTGAAGTGGCTTCAAACGTAAATCTATGGCCCCTATAAACATAAAGTTTCTCTTTACTGGTCGCTAATTGTCCAAATACTTTACCTATAGACCCAATGTCTATATCCCACCATATTTTTTCCCTATGCCTGCACTCATAATGCTCTTCCTTGCTTGAGTTTGGAGTAACTGGCCAGATCCCTCCAGAGGAAACGAGGGGGATCTAACCAGTTACTCATTTGAGTCTAAAGATTAGGAAATTCATGGATTTTTGCAACCGTTTATCATGTACAGAGACCAGCGTTCCGATTGACTAAATAATTCACATTTTTGTATACTAAAAAGTATAACAAAGGAGCGTATATGGCGTTAACCGCTAGAATTTCTCCGGTTAGTGATCATATTATAGAAGAATTAGTGAGCACGACCGGAAAATCAAAAGTTGATATCATTGAAGAGGCTCTCAAATCTTATCGTTTTCATGAAAGAATGCGGCTGCTTAACGAAGAATATGAAAGGCTTCAAAAGGATAAAAAAGCTTGGGCTGAAGAGTTAGAAGAAAGGAAGGAACTAGAAGGAACGTTACTCGATGGACTCGAAGAATACTAATATACAGCCAATCCAAGGTGAAATCTCGTTATTTGACCCAGATCCTACCAAAGGAAACGAAATCGGAAAAAAGATAAGGCCATGTTTGGTTATTTCCAACAATGTCTGGAATAAAATTCCTACTGGATTGGTTATTGTTATTCCTTTGACAAGTGTTAAAAAAGGAATTTCTACACACGTTAGGATAGCTCCTCCTGAAGGGGGACTAAGCGTGGAAAGTTTTGCTTTATGCGAACAGATACGTTCGATTAGCAAAGAGCGTTTAGTTAGGAAGAGCGGTATGGTATCTAAAAAGATTTTAAGAGAGGTGTGTTCTTGGATTTCCGATTTAATTAATCTCGAAAATTAAGCGGGTGTATGTTTCTGTGTTTCTGTGGTATAGACACCTTCAAGACAGCCGCCTAGCTCCAGATACCCTGCACAAGACATTCCAAAGCGCTTTGCTATGCGCGCTCCGTCCGCTGAGACAGTAATACAAGCCAATCCCCTGGCATTTTGCTGGCTGATATCTTGCACATATTCTTTTATGAGGGCTTTTGCGAAGCTGCTTTTTTTTAAAGCTGGGATAGCACTATAATTAAAAAGATACAGATAGGGTTTTTGCTCTGCGGAATATGTATGCGGTACTATCATGCGATCCACAAGTTTTTCAGGATGCTTTGCAAAGCATTCATACGTGGACTCCCCCATGGGATACCAACCCGAATATCCGGCAGGCCACCAAACGCCATTGGGGAATTTGATCCACCACGTTCTAAATCCTTGAGGAAAGGCGTGCATGACAAAGAGCAATCGGTCAAAGTTGACTTGTGAGAAAAGCTGTGGGTAAGAGATCAAATC
>PLSG01000398.1 GCA_003164155.1 Parachlamydiaceae bacterium
TTTGATCCCCTGGTAAAATTCTGCGTATTCATCAGGGCTGTCGCTCAATAAGCCGGCGGTTAAGCCAAAAGCCGTATGGTTAGCTTCACAGATGGCCTCTGAAAAAGAAGCTACGCGCACAATTTGCAAAAAGGGCCCGAAGAACTCTTCATCCGCCCTTTGTTTGACGGCCGTGACATCCATGAGACCTGGCGACAGCAAGCCCGTGCCAGCTTTCAGATGATGCATTTCCACTAAAGGATTGCCTCCGGCTTTTTTTAGGCCGTCTTGCACAAAAAGCAGCTGCAGGGCCGCCTTTTCGGAAATCACAGGACCCATAAAGGGTTCTGGAAGCTGTGTATAAGGACCCACGCTGATGGCCTTGATGCGCGAAGACAACTCGCCGATAAAATCCTGCGATAAAGCCGGAGATGCATCCACTAAGATCAGACGGCGCGCGCAGCTGCAGCGCTGGCCAGAAGATAGATAAGCCGACAGCACGGCGATATAGGCTGCGGCCGAAAGATCTTTAAGGGTGCCCACGACCAACGGATTATTCCCGCCCATCTCCAAAGCTAAAACCTTTTCTGGATGAGGGGCAAAGTGCGCTGCCAAGCTGGCGCCAGTCTGGCAGCTGCCCGTAAAAAAAAGGGCATCGAGCTTTTGCGGATTGGCCAAGTGCTGGCCAGTCTCTCGCCCTCCCTGCACAATTTGCAAGACCCCTTTGGGCAGTTGCGCTGCCTCCCAGCATTTAAAGATTTCCTCCCCAACTAAGGGAGTGTACTCGCTTGGCTTAAAAATCACGGCATTGCCCGCCAGCAGCGCCGGCACAATGTGCCCGTTGGGCAGGTGCCCCGGAAAATTAAAAGGTCCGAAGACGGCAGCGACGCCATGCGGCTTATGACGCGTAATGGAAAGCGCGGGAGGCTGGCTGCGCTTGAGCTCGGCACATCTTTGGGCATAGGCTTCGATAGAAATATCGATTTTATTGCGCATAGCCCCCACCTCGGTTTTGGCCTCCCATAGGGGTTTGCCGCTCTCCTTTGAAATGGTTTCGGCCAGCAAGCCTTTACGTTGCTCCAGAGCCTTGCCAAAGGCCTGCAGATGTGCGACGCGTTCCGCCAAAGGGACCCTTGACCACGCTTTGAAGGCTTCTTTGGCACACAAGATGGCTTTATCGATATCAGAAGGGGAGGTAGCCGCACCTTGCCAGACTATTTCTCCGGTAGCGGGATTGTGCGAAGTAAACATGGCTATTCCTTATGTTATGCTGCCGTTCATTCTTTGGAAACGTATGTCAAGGCATCTCCTACCTGCAAGAACAAGGCCTTGGCCACCTCCGCCGAAAGGGCCACCTGGCGGTGGCCGAGATCCCTCAGTTTGTGCTGGCACACGCGAAAATGCTCTCCCGGCAAAGTATTGGCAATCAGCCATTCCTGAGATGTCGCCTCAAAGCCAACCTTCACACCATCTTGCAGGCTATCTTTCGGTATTATTTCGCGCAGCACACCATGACGGCAATTTTTTATGGTGCGCACCTCGCTGGTCTTTGCCATGACTTTAGGGCCACCGTCAAAAACGTCGATATCATTAGTGATGGCAAACCCTTCGCCTAACAGAATTTGCAAAGCGGGCAGAGTATTTAAATGCGTTTTATCGATGACCGCTTGAGCTTCTTTAGAGAGCATGTCTACATAAATTGGAAAGGGAGGGAGAAATTCGGTAATGAAATCCTTGCCCTCTTGCGATATAAGCTGAGTTTCGCTAAAAGACAGATGCAAGAAGTGGCTTCCCAAAGCTTCCCAAAAAGGAGAGGAATCGTTAACGAAAATTCCGCGCATTTCGGCACTNNGGATGATGAGCTATATAGAGGAATCGGCTCAACGAAAGGAGCTTGCCATGCCCTCCCCTTCTAGCCTCTGGCAATAAATACAGGCCGCAGGCCTCTGTGTCGTTGTCATTGACGGTGACCGGATTTAAGATACGCAGCTCTTTGGGTATAGGAAGAGAACTCTCCCTATTTGGGATCACTTCCAAGCGGAAATAAAATCGGGGTTCAATGCCTTTTGTCCTAGTTTTGAGGGAAGAGGTCCCCCAAATTTTTTGTGTGGTGCTGTCTTCCAACACAAAGGTATGCATCTGCTTGGGAAGAGTAGAACCCTTTTGGGCAAAAGATTGAAGAGAGAGTGCTATGTTTTTTTGCAGTAAATCTGCATTGCGCGGCAAGCTATGCAACCCCAAGCTTGCGTTCAAAGCAAAAGCGTACAGAGCTTCAAGATCACTTAGTTGGACCGGGCGGATGATGAACATACGCGTACTTCTTTTTGATTTAAATTACAATTTACAAAGAACGCAAAGGCCTAATCACCTTTTCGATTAGCAAATTTAGGACAATTTAACACAAAGAAACACACTAANNTTGCGTCCTTTTTGTATTTGCGTTAAAAATTTTTTACTAGAGTTTCTTCCACTATCTTCGTCACGGCATCTATATCGGCCAAGGTGATTACACCGACAGGCACGAGGAAGCGCACCCGCGCAGGGTTTTCTCCGGCTATGAAAGCGATGACACCAGCTTTAAAAAGCGCTTGTACATATTTGTTAACCATAGCCTTATCTCCCCCAAAAGGAGTAAAGGCAATCATTGCGCCTATGCCAAAGGGGCCTTGCAGCAGATGGGGGTGCCGTTGGGAAATGGCTTGCAGACGGCTGGCGAAGTAGCTGTGGATGCGCTCTATTTTTCCCGCGGGGCCAAAGTAGCCCCCGTTCAACAGCTCTTGGATAATGGCTATGCCCGAACGGATAGCCGCCGTGCTGGAGGTAAAGGTCTGACTGAGCAATCCAAGACGCGGCTTATAGGGTGCATTGAATAAGGTAGCGCAAAATTGTGAAAGTTTGCCCAAGGTGACGATGTCCACATATTTTTCTAAGCCATAGTGTTGAAAGGCAAAAAGCTGCGGCGTCCGCCCAAAGGTTTGCACCTCATCTACTATGACGGCCACGTCGTTTTGTTTGAGGATTTGCATGAGGGCTGTGAAAAATTCCTGCGATCCCAGGTTGAATCCCCCCTCGCCCTGCACAAGCTCAAAGCACATGGCCGCATACTCTTTGGGATGGCGCGAAAGATAACCTATAAGGACTTTGACGGCTTGCGCAGTGCTCTCTTCAGGATGAGCTGCATCGTAGAAAGGCAGATAGTCGACAAAGAGATTGGAAGGCAACCCCTCTCTAAAGGCCGGCTTGTCGGTGACTTGAGAAAGAGCTAAGGTCCTACCCATAAAACAGCGATCAAAAGCTAAAAGGCGACAGGCAGGCGCTCTCTTTTGAAAAGCAATCTTGAGGGCATTCTCAGTGGCCATAGCGCCGGATGAAGACAAAAAACAGTGGTCCATTTTAGAGGCCTGTAGCAAAAGAGCCACAGCTTCGGCACCGTCGCCATTTTGCTGCAAATTGCCCTGCATTACCACATCGGACAAGGCTGCATCCACAAGCGCTGAGGTGATCGCCAGATGGTGGTGCCCAAGGTAATGCACGCCTATGCCGCAAATCATATCGTATTTAACGCTGCCGTCTAAAAGCTCTACCAGGGCCCCGTTTCCTATGCCGCTGCCCAAGTAGGGATAATAAAGAGGCACTCCTCGAGCCTGAGCGAACTTAGCCAGCTGGGCTTCGTATCCCTTTTGCAAAAGAGGATCGGGCCCTTTGATTCTGTCGATTTTCGAGGTATGCTCTTGTACAGCGCTTTGCAAAAGTTTTTTCGCTTGGGCAATTCGCGGGTCTTGGGCCAGAGCCTCGACTGCCAAGCTATGCCTTGATAGATCGCTCATCGCTTCCTCCTCTGTGCAGGACTATTTCGCGCGTAGCCAATTTGATTAGAAAGAGGGCGACTAAAGAGGCTTTTCCCACCAGGCTATCGATGAGAAGATATTCCTCTTCGGTGTGGATGTTCCCCCCTATCCCCCCTAAGGTGTCGA
>PLSG01000546.1 GCA_003164155.1 Parachlamydiaceae bacterium
GTAAATGTTTTCTATAAAAGACCCAGGAAAAAGTGCGTTAATAAATAACTATTTATATTGTTGATGTTGTTAGTGTTAGTGTTAGTATTATCATTACGATTATGAGGAGCCGGCATGCTATATTCTGTTGTCATCCCTTTGAAAAATGAAGAAGGCAATATCTTGGATTTGGTTAATGAATTGGAGCCGATCATGCAGGGTTTAGGCTCGATGGAGGGGCATGCTAAGCCTGCCAAGCCCTTTTGGGAGCTGATTTGCATTGACGACGGTTCTACGGACAATACGCCAAAGATTTTAGCCCGTTTGGTAAAGCAAAAAAACTACTTGCGCGTGCTCACCTTTGTAAAAAATTGCGGTCAGTCCAGCGCCTTTGACGCCGGTTTTAAAGCCGCCCAAGGTGATTTTGTCATCACCTTGGATGGCGATCGGCAAAATGATCCGGCAGATATCCCCAAGCTTTTGAAAGCAGCGGCAGGCAGCGATTTAGTTTGCGGCCGGCGCATAAAGCGCAAAGATACTCTGATCAAAAGGTGGACTTCGTATTGCGCCAACCAGGTGCGGCGCAGAGTGTGCTGCGACGGGGTAAGCGACACGGGGTGTTCATTAAAGATCTATCGCCGAAAATGCCTTGGCCAGATAAAAATGTTCCATGGCATGCATCGCTTTCTCCCAGCACTTTTTCAAATTGAAGGCTTTCGGGTCATAGAAGTTCCAGTCAATCATCGGGAAAGGGTTACTGGGCAAAGCAATTACAATTTCCTCAATCGCTCAATGAACACTATAGTTGATATGTTTGCGGTATGGTGGATGCGCAAAAGGCGCTTGGCGTATAAAATCAAGTAGGTGATGAGTGGATATTTGGAGTAATTGGCGAGCTGTAGCATACCCCTTAGGCTTTATATCGGCGTTGTTATTCAGTGCGCGCTTTATCGTCCAGTGGATCGCTAGCGAGTCACAGAAAAAGAGCGTGGTGACTCCGCTTTTTTGGCAGTTATCTTTTTGCGCCAATCTTTTGTTGCTCGTGCATGCCTTTGTGCAGGTGCAGTGGCATGTGGCGCTGGTGCAGGCGTGCAATGCAGTGATTTCTTGGCGCAATCTCGATCTGATGCAACCTCTATCGGTCAGAGCTTCCTACAGGCAAGTCTGCTTATGGCTGGTAGGCTCGGCGGTGGCCGTCACCGCGGCTTTTGCCGTGCAGAGCTACGTCTTTTTTGGCTCTTTTTTCGACTGGATCCAGATACCCTCTACTCCCTGGAGCTCTGAAAAACTGCCTAACGTCACTTACTTATGGCACGCCGTAGGAACAGCTGGGATTGTGCTCTTTGCCAGCCGTTTTTGGGTACAGTGGTGGTGCGCCGAAAAGGAGAAAACCAGCTATCTGGGCGAGGCTTTCTGGTGGCTCAGCCTAAGCGGCGCTATCTTGTCTTTAGTTTATTTTATGCATATCCAAGACGTGGTCAATGCTGTCGGTCCGGCGGTGGGCATGGTTCCCTATATCCGCAATCTGATGCTGCTTAAAGCTACAACAGCCCAAAATACCAAGAGCGTATAAAAATGCAGAGATATTATGAGTGAAAGCGAGAGGTGTCTGTTTATTTTTGCCGGAGAGCATAGCGGCGATTTATGCGGAGCTCAGCTGCTCAAGGCGCTGCATAAGTCTCAGCCAGGTCTCAGTGTGCATGGAGTGGGGGGGCCAAATATGCGGGCCAGCGGCATGCAGTGCTTTTTGCAGATGGAGCAATTTCAGGTGATGGGGTACAGCGATGTGTTGCGCTCTTTGCCGCGCTTATGGAAGCTTTTTCAGTCCACCTTAGAGTATATCTTGCAGCTGCAGCCGCAGGTCGTGGTGTTGATAGACTATCCGGGATTTAACCTGCGTTTAGCCAAAGCCTTGCGCAAGCGGGGCTTTAAACATAAAATCGTGCAATATGTCTGCCCCACGGTGTGGGCGCATGGCCGCAAGCGCATTGAACAGATGCGCCAAAATCTGGATCTGCTGCTGACGATTTTTCCCTTTGAGCCCCCCTATTTTGCGCATACTTCTTTGCCTGTGCACTATGCTGGCAATCCCGTGATGGAGGCTATTGATCGGCATGCCTATGATGCCGATTGGCAAAGGGAAATTGGCTTAGAAAAAACGGGCGAGTTGATCGCCCTTTTCCCAGGCAGCCGGCAAAGCGAGCTCAAGCACCACATTCCCATACAGCTGGCCGCAGCTGAAATGTTGAAGAGGGACCAGCCTTCCCTACAATGTGGCATTTCTTTGGTGAAAGAAGAGCTGCGTTCCTTTATGCTGCAGCAGCTCGCCGGCTCTAAGTTGGTTTTGGGCAAGGACATCTTCCTTGTTCCTAAAAAGTATTCCTATGAGCTCATGCAAGCTAGCCATACGGCTATCGCCAAAGCCGGAACGGTAACTCTCGAACTAGCTTTGCATCAGATCCCCACGGTAGTAATGTTTCATATCACGTGGCTCAATCGCCTGGTGCTAAAACATCTGGTGCGGCTTAATCTACCCCACTATAGCATCGTCAATATCTTGTTCAATCAAAGAGTGTTTCCAGAGTTGATGGAACAGAAAGTCACTAGCCATTCGCTTTATGCTCAGGTCCAGCACATGCACGCTTCAAGTGCCTTGCGTCAAGCCTGCATATCCCAATGCGCGCAGCTGCGCCCCTTATTGGAAACTGATGTGGCTGGTGAAAAAATCCCCGCAGCCAGCACATGTGCTGCTCAAGCCATTGGACGGCTATGGACAGCTTAAAAAAAGCCGGCAGGCTGCTGCGCAGGGGAGTGCGCCATTGCGCTCCTTTTTTTGTGGCCACCTTGGGACAGGGGTTGATAAGCCTGATTCTTTGCACCTGCAAGATTCGGGTTCAGGGCCTCCAGTCCTTAGTCGAGGTGGCTTCAGTGCAGTCTTGCATCCTGATGCTGTGGCACAATCGCCTTATGCTGATGCCCTATTTTGGAAATCGTTTTGCCGCTCAGTTTTCTTATACAGCGGCGGTGAGCAGCAGCTTGGATGGGGAAATACTCGTGGCTGTGGCGCGCTCTTATCCCAATGGCGACGCCATCCGCATTTCGCGCAGAGCGCCTTTTCCTGGCTTGCGCTCCATGGTCAGCCGGCTTAAGGAAAGCCCGAGCATTTTGGTGTATACTCCCGATGGCCCGCGCGGTCCGCGTTATCACGTGAAGTCTGGTATTGTACTGGCCGCCACTAACGCCGAGGCCCCTATTTTGCCTTTTACCTGGCAGGCCAGTAGCTATTGGGAATTCAAAACCTGGGACGGTTTAAGGCTTCCCAAGCCTTTCTCTACGATTGATTTTAAGATCGGCAAGCCTGTGCCTTTTGCGGTGGATGCGGCGGCTGGCCAAGATCCCACTTATAAATCGACCGCAGCGCGGCTCTTGCAGCAATCTCTATGTGCGCTTGAAGCGGAAGTAGCTGGTCAGATCCTCCCTGAGGAACCGGGAGATCTGACAAAAAATTAGGACACCGAAGGCCCTGATCACTTTTTCGGTCATGCGAATCTAGGGCAATTAAACGCAAAGAAACACAAAAGAGCGCAAAGACCGCAAAGAAGACAAGGAAAATTACAAATTTTGTTTTGTCCTCTTCCTTCTTTGCGCTCTTTGCGCTCTTTGTGTGTTTCTTTGCGTTTAAATTGGCTTAGATTTTCGTTGCGAAAGAGTGGACCTCCTGTTTTTTTCATATTCTTTGCTTTTGATTTTCCTTCAAAAGGGTGATCAATACCTTCCAGGGGACACATGCAAGGTGCTATTTAGCCTTGGCGCCACCAAATTTCATGACCATCTTCGCACCAAGCGAAGATTACCCTTGACCAATTCACAATATTGTTTAAAATATTCAATAAAAATGAAAAACATTTTTAAAAACAAAGAAACACACCAAAATACAAAGAATCCAAGGATAAATAACATGACTGCCATTAACACTTTAAATACGGTAAGCCATCTGGCCACAACTGTGGTAGATTATTTAAGATCTCCTACCGCAGAATCTACAGATGTAAATCCATCCTTGGATTATACCAAAAGAATAATTATGTTAGAATAAGCGGTCAGACCCTTTTTTGAAACGGAGGGAGTTTTAAAAACATTGACTAAAGAAACATTTAATTTTCATAGGCAGATCGAATCAGCATTTACAAATGATAGTTCCCTGCTTAAACATATGGAGTACGTAGCTCTCACCATTGCAAATGGAGCTATTCCCCACCTGCCTTTTGGTGGAAGATGCATTTTTTTTGGCCCAGGCGCAATAGAATGCGCAGCCATCCACAATATGCACAACGTGGGCAAAATTGCCGAAGCCGTCCTTGTGGACGCTTGTGCCCTAAGTCTTCTAAGGAATGCATTGAAAATCCCTCCCGCCATAAAAGTAGTGTTGGTACAAGCTGATCTAACCGGCGGCCTGTTGTCAAAAGCAGAGAAGGTTCTTTTCGAACTCAATCTAGCGGCCAAGCTGCCGGGCCAAACCGCCCAAGAAATACAAAAAGAAGCTTACAAAAAGTTTACTGCAGTATGCGCAAGCTTTGTTCCCAAAGCTAGCTTGGCCGATATGCTCATCGATCAAAGCACGTTGCCTTGTGTAAAAGATGCTTTGCAGGGAGCTTCTTTTGTCAGCTCATGTTGGATAACCTCACAGTTATTTTTGGGCACTTATAGCCAAATACTTAGCTTCATCTTGGAAAATAATGCTGACAACACTTTCCGTAAAATGGTTGTCGAAAATCCCAAACTGACAAAGCTCTTAACAAGCCTTTGTGCAAAGGTAAATGCGGCGATTGTCCTCAACCACTTTAACCTCATGGGCCATGTTTGCAATCCGCATGGATTTCTTTTTTATTCTGATACAACTGTCGAAGACAGACCAAATAATAAACACGTCTTTTTTGAACCTGAACTATTGGTGAATTTTGAAGGGCGCCATGTTATTCGAGACAAAGCCAGCTATAAGTGGGTATCTCCCAATGGAAAGGTTATAACGCATGTAGAATCCCGTCTTTTTCAGAATGGTTCAAAATAACATAAATACAAGGTGAAAATTAACGCATATTAAAATTTTTATATGTTCTTAACATGCATTTGCTAAAATGAAACCAAGTAAAAAGGACTACTCTGTAGTTCATAAGCTTTTAAGATAATTACTCAAACAAAGGAAGCCACTATGGCATCATCTGTTCCCCCCCAGGCTGCCCAGGCCCCCGAAACAATCGCCCTAGTCTTAAGTCCACAAGAAGTGTTTATCAGCAAAACACAGGCTACTTGTCAAACCGTGGTCAAAGAAGTGTTTGCCGCCATTGTAAACTCTGCAAATATGGCTCCACGCTCGCTTGTAGATACGGTAATTACTCCTAAGCAAGCTACTTTATCAACCCTAGATGAAAGAACAGCGAAATTTTTTAACAAAATAATGGGAACTATAAGTGGCAACTTAAACAAAGTGCCTCAATTCGCTTTTTTCTTTGCTCAGATTGAAGCAGCTACAAAGGAAAATAATTTAGGAAAAAAACTTGCCGAAGGCATCGCTCTTCCGCATATCCGCACCCTAATAGGGGAGCTAGACGCCGTAGATCGCAACATTGTCGATACACTAATCGCTAACTAAGCAATCGGCAAGCAATCCTATTTTGATACCGGCGTGGACTCAAGTGCCAAAATATCAAAAAGGCGACGCATTTTATTTTGCTGCGCCTCCGTCAAAGCGTGCACCACAAAGAAACAGTCGTCGTTTTGAGTAAAAGCTGCGCGCGTCCAATTGGCTGAACCGTTTACCAAGATGGCATCGTCGATATAGAGTGTCTTAAAGTGCAACAGTCCGCTACCTTGGCTCAAAGACACCTTTACGCCGGCTTTGGCTAAATTGTGCACAACTTCGGCGCTGACTCCCCGACCCGAATGAAAGTCAACATAGGCCTCGACGTTCACTCCGCGCCGATGGGCATTGATCACCGCCTGAGTCAGCTTGGGATGCGTCCACGTGAACATGGCGATGCGCATAGTCTTCTTCGCCTGATCCATCAGGCTCACCAGTCTTTCCAACGCGGCCTTATCATCGGGCAAAAAGCTCAGATCGATTTTTTGCCCATCGGCCAAATAGCTGCTAAAAGGAGCGTAGCCGGCTAGCTCTGCTCCCTCCGGCGCAAGCGCTGCAGCCGCCCTTGCTGAGGGCTTGAGCTGCATGCTGCGCGCTTTGGCCCAGACATTTTCAGCCAACGCTGGATGCTGCACCCCCAACACCAAGTTGCCGTGGATGCGCAGAGACTCTGTGGTCATATTGGCCGAGCCCAGCCACGTTTGCTTCTCATCGATTACCAAGATTTTTTGATGCATCAGCCCTAAGGAAGTGCGCCGGATGGTTTTAACTTGAGAGCCCAGCTTGCGTTTGACTTGCGTGGATGTTTTAGAATCGCAGATGACTGTGACCGAAACACCATCGGCGGCTTTTTGTTTCAAGGCCCCCATCACCTCTTGATCGGTCAAAGTGTAGATGATCAACAGCACGGATTGCTTGGCGCCACCAATCGCCGTCACAAAGAGCCTTCTCAAGTCATCGCGCGTGGTGTTGGAATAGATCTCCAGAGGGTGTTCTGCATCGGGCAGTTTAACCGCGGCGATATGATTGGTCAGCCACACCAAGAGCAGAGCGAACACACTAAAAAACGCCGTCGCAGTCATTTTTTGAGAAGGCGGCCGCTTAAGAGGCCATGCACGGCCAACCTTCATAAGGTACCCACGACTGCCTGGAGCAGCCCTGTATAGCGTTTTTTGACATCATCCGTCTTGACGGCGATAAACAAAGCCTTTTTGTTGCCGACTAACACCACCAGGCGCTTGCCGCGCGTCACGCCTGTATAGAGCAAGTTCCTGTGCAGCAGCTTAAAATGGGTGGTATGTACGGGCATCACCACACAGGGACATTCGCTGCCTTGGTATTTGTGCACCGAAACCGCATAGGCTAAAACCAGCTCATCCAGCTCACTAAATTCATAGGTAATTGAGCGCTCGTCAAATTGCACGCGCATAAACTGATCGACGTGATCGATCTCAGCAATGCTGCCCACATCGCCATTAAAAATTTCTTTTTTATAGTTATTGCGGATCTGCATCACCTTATCGCCCTGCATAAACTTGCGTCCAAAGCGGAGTACGGCCTCTTCTGTTTGGGGATTCAAGATCTGCTGCAGCTGCACATTCAGATTTTCAGTGCCAATCACTCCGCGACGCATAGGGGCGAGAACTTGAATGTCCTTAATGGCATTCAAGCCATATTTGCGCGGCAGCCTCTGCGATACCAAGCTGATGATAGTGCTTAAGACCTCTTCTGGCTCATTGGCCTCTATAAAGAAAAAATCTCCATCAGAGCGCATAGTGAGATCGGGAACATGTCCTTGATTAATCCTATGGGCATTGGTGACTATCGAAGAGCCGGCCGCTTGGCGGAAAATCTCGGTGAGCTGTACTACGGGAATTTTAAAAGAGCCAATCAGATCTCTGAGCACGTTTCCCGGGCCTACACTGGGTAACTGATTGATATCCCCCACAAGGATCACCCGGCAGCGATCTGGAATAGCTTTTAACAGCCCATACATCAAGAAAGTGTCTATCATGCTAGCTTCATCGATGATCACCAAATCCGCATCCAAGGGGTTATCACGATTGCGTTTAAATCCTCCCCCCTTAGGGCTGATTTCCAACAAGCTATGAATGGTGGAAGCTGGCTTGCCGGTGATCTCGCTCATGCGCTTGGCTGCCCTTCCGGTGGGTGCCGCCAGCACTATTTTATCAGTCAGCTGCTCCGATATGGCCAAGATGGCCTTGGTGATAGTGCTCTTTCCAGTGCCCGGACCACCCGTGATGATTTCAATCTTTTCGGTGTGCGCGGTGCACACCGCCTGATGTTGCTGGGGAGCTAACTGCATGCTAAGCACTTTCTGCGCCCAATCAATTGCCCGCGCTGTATCGATGTTGCGCAAAGGACACTCGGCAGACTTCAAGCGTTTGATCTCGCGGGCTATTCCCGTTTCACATCTAAAAAGCTGCTTAAGCCATAAAAACGGAATGCTCTCCCCTTGAATTATTAAATCGAAGACTTCGAGGCTGTCGTCGTCCTTTAAGAACTCGATGCGCCCTTCTATCAAAGCCATATCGACTTCTAAAATGGGATGAGCGGCGAGCAGAAATTCCGCGCGAGGATAGCACGCATGGCCGTCATCTGAAAAAGATTCCAGCACAAATTCGATCCCCGCGTCGATGCGGTGGGGATCTGTTTTAGTCATGCCCAACTTTTGGGCTATGACATCCGCCGTTTTAAAGCCTATGCCATGGATGTCGCGAGCCAAGCTATAGGGATTTGTTTTTACCTGCTGGATGCTCTTGTCGCCATAGACTTTGAAGACCTTCTGGGCATAAGCTGGACTGACTCCATGCGACTGCAAGAAGACCATCACCTGGCGAATGGATTTTTGTTCAGACCAACACGAGACAATTTTTTCTTGCCGCTTGCGCCCCAATCCCTCGACTTCCAACAATCTTTGGGGTTGTTCATCTATCACATTCAACGTGTCGGCGCCAAATTTTTCAACTATGCGCTTGGCATACATAGGGCCTATGCCTTTGATCAGCCCCGAACCCAGATATTTTTTTATCCCTTCGACATCGGCAGGTGCCTCGGAGGTGCATTCCTTGACTTCGAATTGCCGGCCGTAGACCAGATGATGCTTCCACGTACCCGTGCAGCGCACCGTCTCCCCAGGCTGCAAGGTGGCAAAATTGCCCACAATGCAGGTGGGCTCAGAGCGCTTGGGTTCGCGCAGCATAGCCACGCCAAACCCACTATCTTGATTGTGGAAAATAATTTTTTCGATGTATCCGCAAATTTGATCCATTCACCGCCAGCCTTTCACGATTGAGAAAGGAATATGTTAGCGCATGCCAGCGGTTTTGTCTAGCAGTTAGGGATACCAGACTTTCATATCCAACAGCGAAGTGCTATAGAGCGGCGAGAAATTATCTTCAATGGCCTTGCGAAAATCGCCATATCCCTTTTCCAGACGGAGGTGTTCCACCACCTTCAAGGCTGCCAGCATGCGTTGAAAGCGCTCGCGCTGAACCACCCTTTCTCTTTGGAGGAGGGCCGAGGAAAACACGATCATATCCAAGTAGGCAAGGTCGTGGAGCGAAAGCTCCTCTTGATTAAAGAGCTTTAAGATCACAAACATTTTGGCGCTGAAGGTCGATCCAATGTCCACGGCATCTTTGCAGGTAAAACTGAAAGAATGCGGTCTTACGCCTTCTAGCACTTTAAGTTGCAAGAATACATAGAACAATTCGATGAAATCAATGCGCTGCAACTGTGAGAGGACATTTTTACTACCGAAGAAGACCTTGTGCACGGCCTGCATCAAATCGCTACAAAATGAGGCAAACAAGGCGTTGGAAAGCTCTGGAGGAAATAAAAAACCCGCATTTTGGTCTTGCAGGAGCTCTTCAAATTGATGCACGAACGTCTCGGTTTGATTGACGTGGGCATACGAGGCTTCTTGATAATAAAAGTCAGTATCTATATCCAGGGTCACTACCACCAGTTGCTTTTTAAAATCCTCATGCTTTTGCAGCTCTTCAAGCACGCTGCTGCGGGCATGCTCGCGCCACGAGGTCCGGTCTTGTAGATTAAAGACCAGGTGCCGCTTGGGAATCAGACCCTTAGCGTAAGAGCGCAAAAAGCATTTGAACTCGTCGTTGATCACCGCCTTATCGATCTGTTCTTGATGGGTAGGAGAGGGCATTTTTATCAGAATGCTCTTATACCCGCTCCATAAAATCGAATACCAATGCCCTGGCAAATTGTTTTGCACAAGGGAGTCGAAGGAGTGCGTGCCCTCTTCTTCCAACAAATCGAGCACTTTTACCAAAGGTCCGTTTGGATAGTGCTTTAAAAGCTGAGTCAATTTTTCAAAATGCCGTCCCAAGCTTTCAGTGCTTAAAAGCGGACTGCGCAAGGCAACAGCTTGGTCATTTTCGGGTGGCGCGGAAACGGCTTCTTCGACCAAACCGGCAAAGGTCGCCGAAAATTCCTTATGTCCTGTCAAATTTAAAAATAGCATTTCACATAAGCTGTGGCATAAATTCAGCAAACAATGACTCACTTCCTTATCTCTGCCGGGAGGATAAGCCACTAGTTTATGAAATTCGCGACAACTGAGCGCGCTCCGCAAAAAAGTTTGAAAGTCTTTAAAGTACTCTGAGCAGTGTTTTTTCAAAACATCTTCGCTATAAGGAGATACATTGCAACATAAAATCAATGCCATGATGGCTTTATTCAATTCTGTCACCAACTCCCTATCCTTAAAGCGCAGCGCTTTTTTTAAAAAAATGTTAATTTGGAGGCGCGAGCCATCCAAAATGTTTTTGGCTTGCTGCTGCATTACGCACTCCCGCCAAATGCGGACATCCTTCAAATTCTGCGCATGTAAACTCTCTACGCGGTTTTCTTTTAAAAAGGGCGCACCGCCAAAATCGCACACGAGCTTGATGTTGCGGATCAGGCGGGGGTTAAAAAACCGCGAACCATCCTCTTTTCTAAGGAAGAAAAGCTCATATTCAGAGTCTTGCTTAACACTTTCAAAATCGACAAAAACATGCTTGCTTTGCATTTCAGGGGCTGTATAGTCGATGCGCGCCAACATACTGTCCATAGGCATATTCTCTTGCGAAAGCCCCAATATCCAGCGACTAAGTACTGTCTGATCGATTTTCTGATCGATTTTCTTGCGATAAAATTCTTGCAGTTTCTTATACTCTTCCAGTTCCACTATGCTAACCACCTTGTTGCCTTGCACAAGATTGTTATACTTGTCTAACTTTTTGGCAGCTTCGCCTACCAATACCATAATGGCCTTAATCCCTTCGATCGTCTGCTCATTCTCGACATAAGAGTATTCCCGCTTGTATAAATCACGGAAATAATGCAAAACCACGCGAAAAATGTCTTTGACGCGGCTAATTGTCTGGGGTACATCGCTATTGGGAAACCAGGCTATCGAGCGCTGCCCAATCTTTGTTCCATCTACTACCAAATCATATTCTTGTTCTTGGGCCCCTACCTCTCTTTCCCACTCGACAATATTAGCCAAGGTTTCAACAGCCTCAACAATGGGAGCCTCGACTCCCCCTTCATAGTTAATAGCGGTACTCATAATCACACCCCTTTATTACATTTCAGTTGTTAAATGTAACAATATAATTCAGATTTTGATTCCCTAACAACATTTTCACATACTTTTGTTTTAATTTACAAAGAAATAGACGAATTTAATATTTAAATATATTGTGATTTTCCAAATAAGGCTTTCACATATAGTTTTGAGCCTCTTTGATTAATCAAGAGCTTTGTAGGGGGAAAGCCACAAATCAGCTCCCCTTAGTTCCTTCACAGGGGAATCTGACCTATATACCGTGAAAAAATGTAAATTCTTTGGAGGGTTTATATACAAAGGAGGGAACTTNNAAGCCTGATTCATCCCCCAAGGGCCCAACAAAGCGCATTCAGAATTCGCCCCTCCCTTGACTCCAAGGGCTTTGACTCAACCTTACAGCACGCATCTTTTGCCCAGATCTTCACTTTAAGGGCGGTTTGAGCAAAAAAATGAGAACACCATTTGACTTTATTCGACTACATTGGCTACAATTAAAGTAGTTCAAAATAATTTTCTTTTGCGGAAGAGTGGCAGAGTGGCCGAATGCGTCTGTCT
>PLSG01000225.1 GCA_003164155.1 Parachlamydiaceae bacterium
AAATACTCTGCCAGCAAGGCGGCATTTGTGTTGGAATCGTCGCCGCCAATGATGACTACGCCATCTAGCTGGAGCGCTTTTACTGTGGCTTCTACGGCCTGAAGTTGTTCGGCTGTTTCGATCTTGGTGCGGCCAGAACCCAGCAGGTCAAATCCACCCTGGTTGCGATAGGGAGCCAAGCTTTGGGCGGTAATTTCTTGACTGTGATTGGCGATTATGCCGATAGGTCCATTGCAAAATCCGTAGAGGCGGCTTTGGGGGTTGAGTTGCAGTAAGCCGTCGTATAGTCCAGCGATGACGTTATGTCCGCCGGGAGCCTGACCTCCAGATAAAACTACTCCTACTCTCAAAGCCGCCGTGGGGGGAGGAGAGCCCTTTTTAAATTTGATATGCTTCTGTCCAAAAGTCTTAGGAAACAACAAATGCAGTCTTTCCGCTTCTTCGACCTTAAGATCTGCCTTATCATGCAGTTCTATTTCCAGGTGAGCTAGATCCGTTAGGATAGAAGGGAGTTTAGGGCTATACTGTAAACGTGCCTTTTGCAATGGACTTTGAGTGGGCATAGATGTCTTGCTCCGTTTGGTAACTGTTCAGGTCCCTCCGGAGGAATCGGGGGGCCTGAAGTCTTATATTTAACATTCAGCTACATTTACTGCAAGACCGCCAAGTGATGTTTCCTTGTAAATGACGTTCATATCGTGTCCGATCTGCTTCATGGTGGCGATCACTTCGTCGAGGGAGACCTTTTGGGATCCATCGCCTTTGAAGGCCAGGCGGGAAGCGTTGATGGCTTTGATCGCCCCCATGGTGTTGCGCTCTATGCAGGGGATTTGGACCAAGCCCTTGATGGGATCGCACGTTAGTCCAAGGTTGTGCTCCATGCCGATTTCGGCGGCATTTTCTACTTGTTCGGCAGTTCCTCCCAGGGCGGCAGTCAGTCCCCCTGCGGCCATCGAGCAGGCTACGCCGACTTCTCCTTGGCATCCCATTTCGGCAGCCGAAAGTGAAGCGCCTTCTTTATAGAGGAATCCAATGGCACCGGCGACTAGTAAGAAAGTGACAATGCCTTCATCAGTTGGTTCTGGAGCAAATTTGGCATAGTAATGCAATACTGATGGGATAATGCCCGAAGCTCCATTAGTAGGTGCGGTGACCACCCGTCCGCCGGCGGCATTTTCTTCGTTTACGGCCAGGGCCCATAGGCTCACCCAGTCTAACACTTCGGCTGGATCTGATTGTTTTAGACGCTCTCTCTCCATCAGGTCGCGAGACATGCGGGGAGCGCGCCGTTTGACATTTAATCCTCCTGGCAAGATGCCCTCTTCCTCGCACCCTCTTTTCACACAGCTCTGCATGACGCTCCAAATATTGAGCAGCTTCTGCTTGATTTCCTTTTCGGTATGCCACGTTTTTTCGTTGGCCATCATGAGCTCTTGGATGGTGATGCCGTGTTTTTCGCAGTGGTGCAATATGTCGTCTCCGCACTTGAAAGGGTAGGGCACAGAGGGCAGTTGGGGAGCAGTGGGAGAGGAGGAAAGGGTTGTGGAAGGGGCTGTTTTAGACGATTTGAGGGTACTTTCGTGATTGACTACAAAGCCTCCTCCCACAGAATAGAAAACCTGCGTGAAAAGCTCCTTATGACTGGAGTTGAATACAGTAAAGCGCATGCCGTTGGAATGGAAGGGGAGGAAGGTGTCATTGTGAAAAAGCAGTCCGGCGTCTTCTTCGAAGTGGATGGGGTGCGTGCCTAGCAAGTTGAGCGATTTATTGTCCCTGATGTGCCGCATCTTGTGCGCAATATCGGCGGGGTGGACCCCATCGGGAGTTTCACCTTGGAGGCCGAGCAAGATGGCCATATCGGTGGCATGCCCTTTACCAGTCAGGGCTAAAGAGCCGTAAAGATGTACTACAATGCTGTAGATGCTTGAAAAAACCTGTTTCTCTTGGCAGTTTAACAAAAATTGCCTGGCGGCGCGCATAGGGCCTACCGTGTGAGAGCTTGAAGGTCCCACTCCAATCGAAAAAAGGCTGAATACGCTGATGGCCATGATACTTGTCTCCTATTATTAAAAATGAGCTGTGGTTCAAAAAAGGGCATGCAGATCTGCTATCCGACTTTGAACCATGCCAAAAACGCAAGCAAGTTTTAATGAATTCCGATTTAGATTTCAAGCTAAAACAGGCCTTATTCACCTTTTCGGAAAAAAATTCGGCCGAAAAGGTGAATGGGCCTAACAGTGCTGATAAAATGTATGTGCCATATAGCCTCCCATAACGAATTAGCGCAACACAGCCCGCACCCCCATTCGAGGCAGTTGCAAAAGTGACAAAAAATATTTTATTTAATTAGTTGACTAAAACAGTTTCAAGACGTATCCTGAGTGAGATTTTACAAATACTCATAACCCAGGACATAACGTGAGCTTTAGAGAAAAGCTGTCGCCAATGTGGAATAACCTCCAGTATCTTCTTTTTCCACAGTTGACAAAGCAAGTAGGGGAACTCTCTCCTACGCATAGGAAACTGATAGCTGTTTTAGAATTAGTCCGCATCGAGGATTTTATTCCTTGCACTAGGTTCAATAATGGAAGACCTGTTAAAGATAGAGCCTTTATAGCTAGAAGCTATGTTGCAAAAATTGTTTTTAAACTCCCTTACACTAAGCAACTTATTGAATACCTTAAGATAGATGAGCAACTCCGAGTAATCTGCGGATGGGAGGAAGGTTCAAAAATTCCTGAAAAATCAATGTTTTCAAGAGCTTTTAAAGAATTCTCAGATATTTCACTTCCTGAAAGAGTTCACCAAGCTATGATTAAAGAGGTTTATAAAGACGAAATTATTAGAGCCCCTTGAATTCCTTGACAAGATAGCTGCCTTTATTCCTCCGCCTCGTCGGCATCGCCATCACTATCATGGAATATTTGCACCCGCCTC
>PLSG01000541.1 GCA_003164155.1 Parachlamydiaceae bacterium
ATATGCACTTTCAGCAATTAAATCCACTGATCGAATTGGATGCCATTCCCGCCCAAATTCCGCGCGAATTAACCCCTTGGCTGCCAGGCGATCTACCCAGAAGAGCTGGCGTCAGCGCCTTTGGATTCAGCGGAACCAACGCGCATGTCATTGTGGAAGAAGCCCCGTGTGAGCTCATAAAGTCTTTTTCAAATTTTGAACCTAAAACGGCACGCTCTCATCATATTGTCACCATTTCAGCCCAAAATGATGCGGCCCTCAAAGAGGCCATTGCGCGCTTTGAAAAGTATCTAAAAGCAAATCAAGGCATTGATTTGGCAAACGCAGCCTTTACCGCCAATGCCGGCCGCGCCCACTTTGAAACGCGCGTGGCCATGACTGCTCAAACGGTACCTGAGCTTATAGCTAAACTGGAGCATGCTCCATTGGAGATCTGCCAAGCCCCATCCAAACCACCCAAGATAGCTTTTCTCTTTACCGGCCAAGGTTCGAATTATGTCGGCATGGGAAAACTCCTCTATGACAAGCAACCAGTTTTTAAGCAGAATCTCGATCTATGCGCACAACTACTCGACAAGCAATGGGATCAGTCGCTTTTAGCGCTTTTATTCCAAGCGGAAGAAAGCACTTCTGCGCAGGCTCGGCAAAGCGTGGACCTACAAAACTATATGATGCCCGTGCTTTTGGCCTTTGAGTATTCCCTAGCTAAGCTCTGGGAAAGCTGGGGTATTATTCCCGATTGCGTGATGGGACTTAGTGCCGGAGAATATGCCGCGGCAATTATTGCCGGCATACTGACTTTAGAAGAAGGGTGCAAGCTAATTACTGCGCATCTAAACTTCATGCAGGCCGTGTCTAAGGGGAGTGCCTTGGAAGCAAGAGATAACGCTGCATTTCAAAAAATCGCTCAATCCGTGGCGTATAAGATCCCACAGATAGGGATGGTTTCCTTGTCTACAGGTAAACTGCTCAGTGCCAATGACTTTACGGCTGAATATTTAATAGAGCATATCCTTAAATCTGGAAATATCAGTCAAAGCATACAGGAAGTGCATGCACAAGGCTGCAAGCTTTTTATAGAAATTGGCCCGCAAAGTGATTTGATGGAGATAGTTAAGCAATCTTTACCAAACGGCGAGATCCTCTGGCTGCCGAGCATTAAACCAGGACAGGCCGACTGGGAAACTTTGTTAGATAGTTTGTCAACGCTGTATCTACAAGGCATTAGCATTGATTGGAAAGGCTTTGACATTCCTTACCACCGCCAAAAAGTGGCTTTGCCCACCTATCCTTTCCAAAGAGAGCGCCACTGGATAAAAACCGCAACGCCCAAATTAAAAGCCTTACAAGCAGATCAGCCAATTCATCCCTTGCTTGGCACAGGTATCTCAACGCCGTCTAAGGAAAAGATATTTGAAAACTATATCGACTTAATGGATCTCCCTTACCTGAAAGAGCATCAAATCTATAATTTCATTCTCTTTCCAGCGGCTGGTTTTGTTGAATTGTTAGCAGCGGCAGGAAAGGAACTATTTGAAAATCATCGGATAATCCTAGAAAATCTGGCCATTCAAGCCCCTATCGTGTTATCAGAAAAAAGACCTATGCATATCGAACTTACCGCCCAGCCGCAAGAAGGCGATAAGTTTGCCCTTTCAATATATAGTGAAGACCATTCGGATAAAAAACCGCAAGCTTGGACGATTCACGTCACCGCCCAAGTAGGGCTTTCAGAAGCTTCTTCTAAACAAATCGCATGGGAAGACCTCAGACAGCACTGTCAGACAGCTTTATCCATCCCCGAGTTTTACCAGGATCTGGCTTCCCTAGGACTGCATTACGGAAAAAGCTTTCAACCTATTCAACAGCTTTGGATAGGCCAAGAAGAAGTTATTGCCGAATTGCATAGTGAAGAAGATCTAGCGTGCTTATGCCATCCCCAGCTATTAGATGGATGCTTTCAGGCTCTGCTTGCTCCAAAGTCTAAAAATATTCCACCTGAAGAAGTCTATCTGCCGACGAGCATAGCGCGTTTCATACTGCATGCGCCTTTCGAAAACACAGTGCGCATGCATGGAAAAATAACCGAATGGTCGGAGGGCTGCCTAAGTGCGGATATTAGCATTTTTGCGCCCAATGGAGCGCTTTTAGCGACTGTGGAAGAGTTTAAAGCGAGAAAGGCCACGCAAGCGCAATTAAAGCATTTACTAGTAACTGAAGAAAATGTTGGAGATTGGAGCTACCAGATAGATTGGCAGCCCAAACCGCATCACGCTCCCACAAATTTACTAGAAAATGCACCCTCTCAGCTGAAGGAGACATGGTTGCTTTTCTCAGATGGAAGCCCCCTTTGCCCCCAGCTCTCCAAAAAGCTGGAAGAACTGGGTGTGCACAGCATTATGATTAAAGCCAAAGAGCTAAGTAAAGATGAGATACTGGAAGTGCTGCAAAAAAATATGCATTCCGAGAATTTTAAAGGCATCCTTTATTTCTGCGGCACACAAGCTTCTTCCAGCGAGCCTACGCTCGATGCCCTTTTGCAAGCTCAGCAAACAGGCCTTAAAATAGCGCTTTATCTCACGCAAGCCTTAGTCTCGCTTCATCCTGTGAAGATGCCACTCCTTTGCTACATCACCAAAGGCGTGCAGCCTGTGCCAAATTTTGAGAGTGGGTTGATGCATTCCCCGCTCATCGGTTTTTACAGAACGGTACAATTAGAGCATCCGGAACTCATCTGCCGCCATATTGATCTAGAACTGCAAGCTGAAGCTCAAAGCGACGCACAGAACATTCTAGATGAACTCAGCATGGCGGATGAAGAGGATCAAGTCGCTTATCGCCAAAATCAGCGATATACCCCAAGGCTGTTGCGCACAAAGGCTATTAAAAACACAATGGGCACTTTAACACTGCCCATTGAAAAGCATTACCAACTCAATACCTTGCACAAAGGACCGTTGGAAAACCTATTTTTACAGCCCTTGGATAAGCCGAAAGAGCTAGCTCCGCATGAGATAGCCGTTGAAGTCAAGGCTTGTGGCCTAAATTTCAGGGACGTCTTAAATGCCATGGGACTGTATCCTGGTCAGGCAGGCGCTTTGGGAGTGGAGTGCTCTGGCATAGTTACCGCCATAGGCTCTCAAGTGCAAAATTTTGAAGTAAAAAGCGAGGTTTTTGGTTTTTTTGAGGGAAGCCTAGCTAATTTTGCCATCGCCGATGCGCGTTTAGTGGCGCTTAAGCCGTCTAAGCTGAGTTTTGAAGAGGCCGCGGCCATCCCTACAGTTTTTGCTACCGCCTATTATGCCCTGCACAATCTGGCTAAACTCACAGCAGGCGAAAAAGTGCTCATCCACGCAGGTACGGGAGGTGTGGGGATAGCCGCTATCCAGATAGCGCAAAACTTTGGTGCGGAAATTTATACTACCGCCAGCACTCCCGAGAAATACGCCTATCTGCGCAGCCTGGGCGTCACCCATATTTACAATTCAAGGAACCTTGCCTATGCGGAACAGATTTTAGGCGATACGCAGGGAAAAGGGGTGGATGTGGTCTTAAACTCGCTTACTGGAGAAGGATTCATCGAAAAGACCTTGAGCGCAAGTAATAAACACGCCCGCTTTGTGGAGATAGGCAAACGAGACATCTGGACCACAGATCAAATGGCTAAAGTTAGACCAGATATATCCTATTTCATTCTCGCCCTGGATGACATTATTGCAAATAATCCTCAAGAGGTAAATCAGCTGCTCAGCGCAGTGCTTGCTCAATTTGCAAAGGGCAAGCTCAAACCACTTCCCCTCACTTCTTTCAAATTGACCGAAGCTATCGCGGCATTTGACTACTTGAAACGCGCCAAACATATCGGCAAGGTCGTGCTTACGCCTCCTGTGCAGCTGTGCATCGATCCCCAAGCCAGTTATCTCATCACCGGAGGGCTTGGCGGACTCGGCATGAAGTGTGCGGAATGGCTTGTTTTGCAAGGCGCCAAATTTATCGCATTAGCAGGAAGAAGTGTCCCTTCAGATGTGGTTTTAGGCAGAATTGAAAAGATGCGAAATCAGGAGGTAATCATCCAGACCATCCAAATTGATATCGCAGACCCCTCGGCTGTCACAGGGCTAACGCAAAAATTTGGCCAAATCTGGCCTGAGCTCAAAGGGATTATCCATGCTGCAGGTGTAATTGATGATGGGACATTGTTGGTCCAAGATTGGACGCGCTTCGAAAAAGTTTT
>PLSG01000151.1:0-6613 GCA_003164155.1 Parachlamydiaceae bacterium
CCATAGAAGGTTCAGATAAGCAGCTATTTTTGTAAAATTTGCAAGGTTCCGGTGCTAAAAAAAGGGAAGATTTGTGATAAACATCATTCGATTTACAAAGCAGATTAAATTGGGGGACGTCATGCTCAAAAAAGTCGACACACATCACCATGTGACTATCCGGGTAGTGAGTTTCCCATTGATGAATATGGGCTTTATTGCGCAGTTCCGGGGTATCTCTTTGAGTAATAAGATCTGTTGAATTGATCACGGGGATATCAGCTTCTCTACAGCTCTCCAATGCCTTATGAATAAAATGCTCTGTGGGCTGTTTTCGATGTGTCAGGTCTAACTCTTTAAAATCAATTTTAGCGTTGCGTTTGAATCTATCATAAATAAGAATGGCATTTTCTTTAAATAGAACTAACTTAGTGCGCCACGCACTCATTTCCTGAGCCGGAATTCGGTTGACATACTCCAAGGTATCATGCGCAAGCTGATGAATGCTAGATAGCATATGATCAAAATCTAAGTCGGGTTTCTCCATGCAGAATTTCCAAATTTCTAGAGGATCGAATCCAAGGTCGCACTGCTTAGCGGGATCGGATCTGGACATAACCTGACAAGTAGAACTAGGCAAATCTTGGACTAACAGTTCAGTCATATTATATGTATTCAAATTAATTAATAAATCATGCTGCATTAAAATCGAATCATCCACAGATGATACTTTTAAAAATACATCTAATTTTTTTGTGAGCAGTATCAAACACAACATGAACCTCAAATGGGGATGAGCAGCAAAGGTTAAGTCTCTTAGATTTTTCACAGTTCCGCGCTTTAAAGAAAATTCCATTCTAGAAATCCGCTCCTCCATGGCATTCAAAACGGCTGTAGGATCGAAGATTCCACAGAGCAGAGGCTGTATCCTTTTTAGAGTAAGTGGAGAGGTAAGATACTTTCGCAATTTTTCCAAATTGCGCTGAGCTCTTGTCAATTCATCCTGTAAGGATTTAATCTCAAGCTCTTTTAGAGAAGCAAAAAAACTTGGAAATGTACATAAAGAGCATTGATAGGCAGGACGAAGACTTTCTCCCCACCAGATAATATCATTGGAATGAGGCATGCAGGCCGTGTTATCAAAGAATTTGATTTGTCCGTTAGGGTCTATAATCATGTTTTTGGCATGTGCATCGAATAACCCCATGATCAATGACGCGTTGACAGCTTCAATAAACTGGGACATAACAATAGTGGGCGCCGGCTGCCCATTGGAAGCATCATGGAGATAAACGCCTTCTTGCCTTTTTTGAAAACTAGCCCAAAGCTGTGTTTTAGTGCAGGAATCATCAATGCGAATTGTCGAAGTGGGCACAAAGTTATTTTCGAATTGCATAATCAAAGCACATTCCCAAGCTAACTGCTCCATAATGACGCATTCCCGCTCTCCTTTTGGATGTCTTTTCATATAGGCCAAGGGATGCGCTGGAGCTGAGGGATGAGTAATGGTCAGGACTTCGCTGCGAAAATTGGATTGATATACGTCCATCAAAACATTTTGGGCTTCTAAAGTGCGCAGAAGGCATTTGGTGTGGATAAGCTCGGCTTGCATGCGCAATCCATCTGGGAGGATCGCAAAATTGTGCAGAGCAGCCAAGCGCATACTATCTTGCCGCATAGATGCTGAACTATCGTACAACAAAGCTATAGGGCGAGGCGCAAGGCAACTTATAGCTTGCATGAGTATGCTAAGGCGTTTACGGAATATTTTTAGATCTGCCTCTCCCAGCCTTTTTTCTCCCTTTAAAAAGGGCTCTGTATTGATTAAATAAGGCAAAGCAAAGCGCGAAGCACGTAATGCGGGACGGCGATATTCGGCCACTTCTAGACGGGCCAGAGCTTCGCCGTTATCAAAGCTCTCGTTTTTTGCCTCTGTCAACAATGTGGAAAAAAGCCTTAGATTGACATGCTGAGTGTCCAGCCGCTCCTGCAGACATTTTTGCTCTGAGGGAGGCATTTCCGAAGACAAGTCCCATTCCTGATAACTTAAAGCTATTTCTTCCATCGCCCTACGCATGAGATCATAGGACAATTCTTGTCGATGGAGTAGTACTTTTAACGGCTGCATAGCGTCTGCATGCCCACCACTTTCTTTCGAAAGCTTTTCTTCCATTTGACTATTCCAATAAGCTATTTTTTGTTGGAAAAGCGCATAGTTGGCAGCGATAATTTTAGACTTGATACCATCCATGCTGTCCAGCTTTTTCCGCTCTGTAAATAGCCAAAAACAACGCTCCTTCCATAATGCCTGATATTTAGATAACTTTGTCTTCCATACCTCACTTTTAAAAATACCGCTAAATGTTTGTTCTGTACATTCAGGCAACTTTTCGCGTATCACGGCCATATGTCTGGCCAATTCGCCAAGCGATTGGTCAATTCTCTCAATGCGCGAAGTCAGCTCCATTCTTATCATTTCAATTTTATATAAACTGGGACACTTCCACATGCTTTGGAGCAATGGAGACTCTTCAAAGTTGCGCGAGAACAGGGTTACTGCGCTTAATCCACTATAAGTGCTTGCCGTATCTGAACTATTTATCATATTCTTCTCATAAATGCATGATTGGGGATATTCAGCTTAAGACCTACCCCATAGTGAATAATCACAAGCTTTTTAACCAGGAAAACCTTAAATATTTTGCGCCATAGCTCAAAAAAAGGACATGTTTCAAAAGAGGGTAACACTTAGGAAAAGAATGGCCGCAAAAGAACACAAAAAACACAAAAGAAGAGAAGTAGAGTAATAACTTTCACTGCATGAGTGAACACATCCGAAAATCAGGCCTTATTCAACTTCCTTTTTTGTGTTCTTTGTGTTCTTTTGCGGCCATCCCTTTGGATTGAGTGTTAACCTTACGGTCATCCATCGATCTTGTCTTAAAACAGCCTATCTCTTACAATCCTGCTAGCCTTTTATGGCTTTATTCACCTTTACCAAGAAACTGTCGATGAATGCAAGTTCCTCAACGCCGCTTGTGCCGCTGCATGTACACATTGAAAACAAAGATCACCCAACACATCCGCTGTTTATGCTGCACGGCTGGGGTCAATCGCTGGATATGCTGCTGCCATTGGGAAAGCTTTTGGCCAAGCGCTCTCCGACCTATTTATTAGACTTGCCCGGATTTGGAAAATCAGGGCTGCCAGATGCCGTCTGGAGCTCGTTTGATTACGCCGACCGCTTAGTGGCTTACATGGACGAAAACCATATAGACCAAGCCGACTTCTTGGGGCACTCCTTTGGGGGCAAAATAGCCCTGTCTTTTGCCATCCGCTATCCGCAGCGCATACGTCGCTTAGTGGTCATCGCCGCTTCGGGGCTGCCGCGACAGCGCACACTCCTCGAAAAGTGCCGCAGACAAACCATTCGTTGGATGGGAAAAGGCATAAAAAAATTCGACCACTTAGCCAGTTCCGATTATTACACCTCCTACTTTTCTCAACGCTTTGGCTCGGCGGACTATCGGCAAGCCGGAAAGATGCGCCCCATCCTGGTGCGTTCGGTAAATGAAGATTTATCGCCATGCATACCGCAGATCCGAGCTCCAACCCTGCTGATATGGGGAGAACAAGACACGGAAACGCCCCCTGAAATGGCCCATCGCATGCACAACCTCATCCCCTCATCGACGATCCTGCTATTGCCACACAAAGGGCATATGCCCTTTCAAGATGTAGGGGCGCATCTATGCGCTTATCACATTATGCCCTTTCTTTCCTCCCCCGATGCCCTCCGCATGCCGGAGAAAACACCATGAATACCATCCTCGCTGCATATGCATTTGAGCCTTTACCGTTTTCAGAGCTTTTGGCCGCCTGCGGCCTGCTCATCGGGGCTAGCATCTTCACGTGGAAAAGGCTCTTGCGCTTTCTGCGCTTCTTCCAGCAAGAAGAGTATTCGAATGTGCGCTTTATTTCGTGGATCGTCAAGCAGCGCGCCTTTGATACCCTGGGATCTGCCGCAGCTGGCATATTGGCCTTGCTGGTTTTCATGGGCCTGCCCGCCCTCATAGCCAGTCTGGTAGGCTTAGGCGCTCTAATCGCCATGGCCATGTGGGAAGATGACCCGCGCATAAAAGGTAAAGTGCGCCTGGTGATGACTGAAAGGGCCCAGCGGATCTACAGCACAGCTTTTGGCTTATATGCCCTGACGGCCGCCGCTATAGCGGCTGCGACTTTTCAGCAGCCAGCTGTATTATGGCTAGCGCAGATCGCGCTTTTTCAGCTCACCCCGCTATGGCTAATGGCCGCCTGCCAGCTGCTCTCTCGCAAAGAAATGCAACGCCAAAACAACTTCTTGCTAGAGGCTAAGACAATCTACGCGGCCGCAGCCCCTTTTGTCATCGGCATCACGGGCAGCTATGGCAAGACCAGCACAAAAGACGCCTTGGGCCAGATCTTGCAGATCACCTTGGGACCTACCTTCTGGCCGGCCAAAGGGATCAACACTCCCATGGGAATTACGCGCGAAATCCGCACGCATTTGCGCTCGGGGATGAAGTATGCCGTGATTGAAATGGGGGCATATGGACGGGGCTCCATCGACCGCCTGTGCAAACTCACCCCTCCGCATGCGGCGCTGATTACCTGTGTGGGAAATGCCCATCTGGAGCGGTTCGGCAGCGAAGAAAATATATTGTTGACCAAAGCCGAGTTGGCCCAAGCCGTACCAGCCAATGGCCTCTTGGTGGTCAACGGCGATAACAAGGGCTGCCGGCGGATTGCCCACGAAAATCCCAAAAAAACCACTTTGCTATATGGCCTCAATAAGGATTTGGGAGAGCTAGATTGCTGGGTCTCAAGCTGGAAAACCACACCTGAAGGCACACTTTTTACCTTGCATTGGCAAAACAAAGCCTACGAGGGATTCACTCCCCTGCTGGGAGCTACCGCGCTTTCCAATGCCGTAGGCGCTTTCACCATGGCCTGCGCGTTGGGCAGCCAGCCCGATTATGCCCTTGGAGTAATACACAACCTCACCCCTGTCGANNAAAGGCGCCTGGTCATGACTCCTGGAATGATTGAACTGGGAGAAGAGCAGCGCGTCCAAAACGAAAAAGTCGGGCGCTTGGCCGCTGTCAAATGCGATGCGGCTTTGATCGTGGGCATGACCAATCGGCATGCCCTGACCAAGGGGTTGTTGGAGGGGGGGATGCAATCCGGACAGGTCTTTTTCTGCGAAACGCGCGAAAAAGCCTTTGCCCTGCTGCATTCCATGGCGCAAGAAGACGATATCGTGTTGATCGAAAATGACCTAGTAGATTTATATGAGCCGGTGAGGTTTTAACGTGATTGCCAAGGCAAAGACATCCGCAGTAAAGAGACCCTCAAGCCCATGCACCTCTTCTCCTAAGCGGGAAAATGTGGCCGTGCTCTTTGGAGGGCGCTCCTCCGAACACGAAATCTCGGTGATTACGGCCTTGCAGGCCATACAGGCCATGGACCCTGTGCGCTATGCCATCACACCGGTATACATCTCGACAACCGGCAAATGGTATACCGGAGCTCCCCTCCTAGATAAAAGCTTTTACCGCAAGCTGCCGGCGGCTTTTTCGCAAGTCACCGAAGTGACTTTGCTGCCCGATCCCACCTACAAGGGACTTCTGCCCATCACCGCTGGGCGATCAAATAAACAAGCCGCCAAATTCCAAGATATCATCCCCATAGACATCTGCTTTTTGGCCTTCCATGGGCAATTTGGCGAAGACGGCTGCATGCAGGGACTTTTAGAATTGGCCGATATCCCCTACACCGGCTGCGCCGTGACTGCTTCGGCCATAGCCATGCATAAATACCACTGCAAAGTATTTTTACAGGCGCACGGCATCCCCACACTTCCTTCGCTGACCGTGGCCAGAGAAAAGGCGGCCGCCAATCTTTCCCAAACATGCGCGGACATCATGCAAACTGCCGGCCTCGCTAAATTTCCGCTGTTTATCAAACCCTGCCATCTCGGTTCCAGCATCGGTATCTCCATGGCCCATGATATTGCCACATTGCATGCCGGACTGGCCAAAGCCTTCATCTACGATGATGAGGCAATCATCGAACCCTATATCGGCAACCTGATGGAGATCAACGTAGCTGTTTTAGACGGCACTCCCCCCATTGCCTCCGTGGTGGAAATACCCCGAGCTTCGGGAGTCACTTTGACTTATGAAGACAAATACCTGAGGGGAGGAAAAAAGACTGGCGGGGCAAGCGTCCAGGGCATGGCCAGCTTGACGCGCGACATCAATCCGGCACACCTCGACCCGGCTATAAAAAACCAGGTGATAGAGTATGCCCTCAAATCCTTCGAACTGTTAAAATGCCGCGGAGTCAGCCGCTTCGACTTTATGGTGGATAAGTCCACTGGAAAGCTCTATTTTAATGAGCTCAACATCATCCCCGGATCGCTAGCTTTCTACCTGTGGGAGCAATCCACCCCTCCCCTGCTATACACCGAAGTGATCAATCGCCTGCTTGAAAGGGCTAAACATCACAAATCCCAGCAACTGGCCTTGCAGCGCACCATTGGCTTTAAAGCGCTCTAATTTGGAATTCAGCGGATCAGGGCAGAAAATCGGAA
>PLSG01000151.1:6657-6941 GCA_003164155.1 Parachlamydiaceae bacterium
TTCTTTGCGTTCTTTTGCGGCCATTCCTTTTGATTTGAGTGTTACCCGTTGAATGAAGAATAGCTCCCAGTTCTTGGAACTTTTGCTTGGAAAAACACAGCCCGTAATTGGTCAGATCCCCCTTGGAGGCATCGATGAAGATCGGACCTTCTAAAATAGCGAACGCATGCCCACCCTCTTGGTTTAATTTCATCCATTAGGGTACTCATGCATATTGAAGCCGAGCATATCCTGAGCTCCGGAGGCGGTAGGGGTGAACCCCAATGCTATTGAATTAAAATTAT
>PLSG01000199.1:0-4358 GCA_003164155.1 Parachlamydiaceae bacterium
AAAAATGGAAATTACAAAATAGCGAAGGTTTTATTAAAAACAGGAGCGGAAATAAATACCCCTCATAGTGGAGTTTATCCCATTTCAGTAGCGGCAGCTTCCGGAAATATTAAATTAGTTAAGATGCTTCTAGTCGAAGGAGCTAAAATTAATGATCCTAGGTTCGATCAAGGTGACAATAGATCAGTTTATTTAAAGGCTTTAAGTTCGAATAAAGGAACCTCACCTTTAAGTGCAATATGTGGAGCCCATGGTATGGATGAGAATGTGCGCTATCAAATTGCCGAATTGTTAATTGAAAACGGAGCTAAATTGCAAACAAACTGCTTATATGCTGCTGTCCATTATAAAAATATTGAGCTAGTTAAACTTGTTTTAAAATCTGAAATGAATCCTTCTGGAATCGATCCTAATGATCCGCGCTTTGAGGATCGTTCCCCTTTAAGCCATGCAGCTCAAAAAAACTCATATGAACTGGTTCAGTTATTATTGAATGCCAGAGCTAACCCTAATCCGAGCCTTATTAGATGCTGGTGCGACACTAAATCATCAAGGAATGGTGAAAAAGCGCTTACGAAATTTAGAAGCAATGATTGATTTAAATGAAAGAAAATTAAAAGAGTCAGCAGCCCAGCAAATAAAAATGGCTGAAGTTTTTCCTTGGTTAGATTAAAAGTTGAAGTCTTCGTTGTACTGTGGAGATGATTCCGCAGGCTGTAGAGGGGGTCAATAAATTAGAATCCTGTTGATTTCGATAGGATTTTGAGGATTTTCAAAATGACGGCCTGTTCTATGGCATTCACCCCCATTCGAGGCAGTTGCAAAAATCGAAAAGGCAGCCTTTTGGAACTTTTTCGCGGGAAGCTAGAAAAAGCATAAAAAGGTAATACTTAGGCTTTTGCCGTTTTTAATGCTTTTTAGCTTCGCACAAAAATCTCTCAAAAGTTTGTTTTTTGTGGATTGTGTCAACTGCCTGCCCCATTCGGGGGTGAATAAGCTGATTTTACCCGCAATTTTAATATTTAGTGGGTACTAAGGCTGTATAAAATTGATTTGCCATTCTTCGTTTGCGGGCGAGCATTCGATTAGGGTCGTGCTTGGTATTTGCCTGATCAAGGGGACATTGAGCAATTCGCAAAGGGAGAGAAAAACTCGCCCATGTGAGACGATTAGAGGTTCATCCTCAGAGTTGAGGGCTATGTTCAGACCGCGTAAAACGCGCGATTTGAATGCTTCCCTTTGCTCTATATCCTTTTCAGGGGATAAATGCGGATTTTTTTCTTCTTTTTCTTCAATTCGGTACATTTCAAGACTTGAAATTCCCTCTAACTTTCCCCACCCTCTCTCTTTTAGCTCTTCGATGACTTGAAGACTGCACATGGGCAGCATATTTTGAAGAATTTTAGCGGTTTCCAAAGCTCGTTTTAAAGGACTCACACATATTCTCGGGATTGGAAATGCCTTTATGGATTTACCTAAGAGCCTGGCATCTTGACGGCCCGTTTCATTCAATTCTATGTCTAGCTGACCTTGGCATAATTGCTTTTCATTCCATTCAGTCGTGCCATGCCGAACAAAGAAAAACTTCCTTTTTATAATCTGTGGCATCTATCTCCCTTTAATTTTCGAATGGGTCATTATCGTGTATGCGCCAAGATACAATCTGGACCTTAAATAGGTTTAGGCTTTATCGTAGAGGAAATTCCCGAAAGATTCAACCGAATGTTGCGCTCCAAGCTAGTACACGGTCGCACACCCTAGCCCTGGGCTACATGCCCACACCCCCATTCGGGGGTGAATAAGGTGATTTCATCCACAACTTTAATGCTTACAGTGTACTAAAGTACCTCTTTGGAAGAAATTAAACCAATAGCTCGCTTAGGCCAGGTTTTTTCTGCTTTCTAGCATATATTAATATTTTCTTTAAATCTAAGGGGTATAATTTATTTATCTAAACACTTAAATTACCCTTGGAGGACCATACTTATGTCTATAAATTTTGATCGTTAGCAGGCGGTGGATAGCAAACAGGGCACGGCTTCATTTAATCAGCATGGATTGCAAAACCCTGAAGGGTCTTTGCTTGGGCGGTCTATAACGAAAATGGACTCCAAACCGGTTCAGCAGTTGCGCGATGAGGCCACAGAGAATTCGCCAACTACAGCAGATGCACCAATTTTTTTTGAAAAAAGGCGGCCTTGGAAAGAAAACAATGTCTGATCGTAGGCATAGCATGTGCCATCTTTGCGGCCATAGGGATTGGAATTGCCCTAATGGCGGCAACTCCTATACATTTTACCATTGGCGCAATGATGGCAATTTATTGTGGGATCGGCAGCTTTTTGTCGGGCTGTCACTACGCGGACGTTAAGGCTGCCCCTCGCTATGGCCTTTTATAGTGTGATCTACAGTGCCTGTCGCTTCACGCTCGTTAAGGCGCCCCTTCTAGTACACTGTAATAGTGGTGAATAGAGGCAATTGCGCTCAACAAGATGCCTTGCCACCGCAAACTATGTCGCGGCTATGGCACGTAGAATAAACTGTTTTGTGTATACTATGTTTTTTGTTATTATGCCAGTGTGATATAAGTTATATTAAATAATTTTATTTTCAGCGACAAGCTTCATTATCTATTCTCTTTATTCGCGATTTAAATAAAACATTACCTATTTTAAGACAAGGCGGTATGTTATGGCCTCATCATTTGAACCAGCAAGGCATGCACTTAGAGCATGGGAACACTTGCATTCTGCAAATTTAGACGACTTAGAAGAACAAGCCCATGAACTTTCGTCATTTGTTAAACGTTTTGCAGTGGTAATTCAAGATCGTGGGTTCATCGATGATTTGGCCCCGCAGTTTCAGGATCTTTTTGCTTTCTTAGGCAAATTAAAAGAAACTGAGCTCAAAAGGGGATCTGAGGAAATTGGCCGTGGCAGTGAGAGCTGTAGCGGCAGTGATTTCACAAAAGCGTGTCACAGAGTGCAGCACATTTTTCAAAGCATACAGGGGTATATCGATAGAGACGAAAAAGGGCTGTGCCACTCTTTGATAAAAATTATTCAGGCGGTTTCGTCTGAAAATCGGGCGTTGAATAAATCAGAAAAAGAGGAAATCTGCCTGTTTTTTGCTTCCATGGGCAATTTAGAGCTGCGCACACAAATAAGGGAAGCGGAAAACTTTTCCAAGCTGGGGATCGATGCAGCCCTCTGGTTGCGCGTCATAGACGCCCTTATCCCCGCCCAAGCCAGCGTAGTTGTCAAAAATATGGATCGCTTTTTCCCCAGCGAAGAGATCCGCTTTATCGCACTCAACAAACTGATTGAGAAATGCCCGCAATTGGTAGATTTGCCGCTTTTAAAATTTTCCAGCGCCGAAAAACGCCACGCCCTTTTGTATAAAATTGCCAAATATTCACCTGAGAATTTAACAAAAGCAATAGAACATTTTGGGATCTCCGATGAAAAGCAGATTTTCGAGTTAATGGCCTCTCTTCTCAGGGAAAATACCACTCTATCTGGTGACAAGCGATGGCAAATCGTCGGAAAATATTTAGACTTGGGCTTGCCATCCGAGGATGTTAAAGCGCGCGTGAGGTTGCTGATGCCCATTGTTCTAAATNNCCCGATTTTTTAATAGCTGAAGAAAGAGAAAAGCTTTTTTTGCTATCGATGAAAGACTTCTCCCTTGTTAGAAGCCAGCTTATCGGTTTCTGGCTGAAGACAATTCCCTTCATCGACTTGCTGGGTAGGATTATAGATTTGGGCTTGGAGTCCCCTAAGATGGCTCTGAAAAGCTTGGGTTACATGGATTACTATTTGTTATTTTGCAAGAATAAGGAAGGTGTTCTAAAAGAGAGTGCCGGTCCAATAAAGCAGTTTATTAATGCCGCTGTGACTAAATTTCCAGAGCTATTTGTGGAAGCTATGTTCTGGACTCGGGAATCCTATAGGTATGATCTACAAAGATTTGTAGAAAAGAGCTTTTTAGAAGATGAGGTTGTGGAATTTGCTAAAAAGGGATTTTTGTATAATCCAGAAATGGCAGAGGTCATTCTGAAGTGGGCGGTCGAACATCCGATGGCCATTAAAAAGGATATTGTTTTTTTTACCACACTTGCTGGCGCCTGCAATGCTTCAAGTCTTGTATCTTGCGGATATTATAAATGGCTCCCCACCTCCGACTTTATGCGGTTGGCTAGAATCGACATGGTGCGCGCACGTAGTATGTTAGATAATTTTGTTCATTTACCGCCATTAGATTATCTTTCTCTTGCAGAAATTGCAGTCGAGAAAAAAGGATTTGGGATTTCATCCAGTCTAGCAAATAAATATCGTTCACTTGCAGCTGATGAGCAA
>PLSG01000199.1:4367-4558 GCA_003164155.1 Parachlamydiaceae bacterium
AGATTTTTTGGATTTAGCGGCAAAAGCTGTGGCATTGGATGGAATAGTTTTGCGATGTGTTAGGGAGTTTGTTTCTCTTCATCCCGGCATGCAGAGAGATTTTTCGTTCGAAATCCAGAACATCACAGCCCTGGCTGTTAAAAATAACCCCGTGGCGCTTATCTATCTACCGCTAAGAGAGAAGGTGCTTG
>PLSG01000294.1 GCA_003164155.1 Parachlamydiaceae bacterium
GATTTTGAAGTTCAAAAGGTGGGGATGCAGCAGAGGGCGAAGATTGTTCAAGCCTTGAAAAACGGCGCCGATAAAGACGGATTGCTGCAAAAAATGCTCAAGGAAGTCGCCGATGAGCACAATCTTGTGCATTGGAATGTGCACAAAACAGGCTTATGGGTGGGGGATAGTCTTGGAAATAAAGGGCACTACAGCCTAAGCTTGGACGATTTCACCTTGTATATCAAAAACAAACCGTTTGGATTGCTGCCACAAGACATTTTAGCTCATCCGACCTTTGAAAGCATTTTTACGCGCATCGACTATAAAGTTTTGGTTCTATCCCCCCATGTGTTTGTCTTCACCGACGAATGGGGTGGGCAAGTGCGCATTTCCAAAAAAGGCAGCGATCTCGTTATCTCAAAGGAGCTTAAAAATAATACTTGGTATACCTTGTTGCCTGTAGCCAAAGGCATCAGCAAGCAGTGGCTTGCGCACATCAACGCCAACTTTTTGGGCAGTGAAATTCTGACGACAGAAAAAACGCATTGGCTTTCGCCCAGCAGCCATGAGATCTTGATACTGTCTAAGCGTTCAGCGCAAATTACACATAGAGTAGTCATAGCCAAGGGATCTCTAAAGGGAGAATATGTCTACAATATTGAAAAAGGCGCTGCCACGCAGACTTTAAAACTGGCTCCCATATATTTTGATGAACCCAATGCCTCTCCTTATCGCTTTTTAGCGCACTTTGAAGATTTGGACTTTGTGCATGTATGGACAGATGGCGATAACGCGCCGCAGTACATCGAAATGCCTAGGCTGAAATTGGACTTTAAAATAGAATTTTTAGAAGAAAAGGCTATCGCCCGCTGCGTACAAATGCAGGGTTATTTTATTTCTGAAAGACAAGGCGTGCTTGGTTTTGCCGATTTTACGCAGTTTTTGCTTTTGGAGAATGAACGAGGAGACAAGAAAGCGTTGCTTTCGAAAAAATATCTAAGAATGCAGAATGGCTCTCTTTCTACAAAGGTGGGGTTTTATAATGAGTTTATCACCTCAAAAATCGCCGAAGCACATAGATACTTTGCCTACAATGTCGATGAAAAAGGTGAAGTATCCTCTCGTGATACTGCCGCGATGCTTTTTTTAGCCAATTTTTATCTTTTCCAAAAAGATTATGCGCGGGCCCAGTCCCTTTTGCGCCGCTTGGGTTTCAAACTTTCTTCCTATACAGAAGAGGAAAAAGTATTTCTAATGGAAATGTGGCTGGGGCCTGAGGATGGTGATCCCAAGGCGCATGCAGTTTGTTTTACGGCTTTAGCCTTATTTTTGCAAAATAAAATTAGTTATGGAGATCTGGGTGATTTTTGGAAGAACGCCGTAGCGAGTAGGGACGTCAAAATCAGATTAGAGGAAAAATATGCTTATTACGTAGCCGGCTTAAAGCATGCGGCCACTTTACAGTTGCTACCTGAAGAGGAAAAAGTGATTGTTCGAGAACTTAGGTTGTTCGCTAAACGCGATAACGAATTTTTTGAACTATTTCGCTATTCCATTCCGGAATTCCTCGAGCAAAGATGGGATCTCCTAGGCGGTACATCCCAAGAAAAGCCTAAGAGAGCTAGGTGGAAAAAATCTGGTTTCTCTAAGGAGCGCGGATTATCACAAGCCGGTTTATGGTTACTCGATATCCAACGTCCAGCGGTTCTTCCTTTGATGGAATCTTCGCTGATCATGCGTCAAGCTAAATTAGATGTGGAAAAGTACTACCGCATAGCTAAGAACCCCACTTTGCCAGGCAGAAAAGCTGCTTTGGCGATGCTTCATCTGACTAAATTTAAATCTCCTACTCATATTTTAGATTTATTACTCACAGTTTTTTCTCATCCTGACCGTTTTCCTGCATTTGAGAATTTTGTGCAGGCATTGCGATCTCAAGACAAGTATGATGTCATAAGAAACACCTATGATAATCTAGCGCCTGCTACTGCAATCGACGTCAGTATAGTTCTTGAAAATTCCTTGGAAGAAGAGATTAAGGATGCCAGAGCAGTTGCGCCAAAGCACTGCGCAAAATGGCCGCCGCTTTCGCCTTTCATCCCCATCGAGGAAATAGCTCCGATATTGCCTAAGCATAGATTTCAAGTCAGCCCCTATGCCTTATCTTCTGAAAGTTGGATACTGCCCAGTGTACGCAAAATCTTTTCACTCGAGACTGTGGTCGAAGCCTCATCTAGCCATCCCTTGACAGAGCTCGTGAAAGCTCTCCGTGATAAAGAAGCTGGTGAAATCCACGCTAGAGAATTGGAAGCTTTGCAAAGCGATGTGCGGCACTTTCAAAAAGAAAGCGTTGAGAAAGTGTTTAGATGGCGCCATGGCACTAAGCAAGCCATTTTGACAGACTTGAAATTGCTGAGAAGAGATGCTGCAATCCAGTACGCCGAGCTCAATAAGCTAAAACTGGCCTTGGAAACGCGCCTTCTCAAGCTGGCCAATAAGAAAGCCAGCGGCGCTGCACTCAGTGTGACGTTGGCCGAATATGCCGGTACCCTCGCGCTGCCGTTGACTGTGGAAGATCTGTGTATTCTTTTTCTGCGCAATGATTTTTCAGGTTTTGCCGCGCGCAACTCTGCGTTATCGCCAGAAGATGTCAAAGCCTTGAAGGGGTTCATGACGGCCTACTTGGTGCGCGCCACAGATCAGCAGATCATGGAGCAAAGCATGGAGATTATCGACGAACTTTCGGCTTATCTCCACAGTGTTTCCAAAGAGAGTGATTTTTGCCAAGACGACACTTTTCGTGAATTGGCCGACAGTTTGGGGAAGAAGTTGACTATTCAAAGAGCCTATATTCCTACAGAACATATTGAATACCTGATATTTGAGTTGTATAGCGGGATGATGCTGCGCCCCGAACAGATAGAGAACCTGAAAAAAATGCTGGCCCCTGGCAGCCACAATATGATCTTGCAGATGATTATGGGAGCAGGTAAGACCAAAGTGCTACTGCCCATCTTGAGCTTGATGCAGGCGGATGGGGACACTTTTCCGGTGATCGTCTTGCCAGAGCCTCTTTATGAAACGACCATGCGGGATATGCGCATAAGCTCTGGCGAAGTTTTTCAGCGCGCTATTCAGACTTTGGTGTTCGAGCGGCACACCGAATTTAGCATAGATAAACTCAATGCCATCTATGAAAAGCTCGAATCTCTGCGCCAGCGGCGCGAATGCTTGGTAGTGACCAGTAAGAGCATGCAATGCCTGGAATTGAAGTTCCAAGAAGCTCTATTGTGTTATCCTGCTACAAGAGGGTTGAGACAAGAGGCTCTTTTGGAAAAAATCAAAGGCCTGCAGAAGATTTTAAATCTATTTAAAACTAAAGGCAAAGCTATTATCGACGAGGTGGACTTAATCCTCAACTGCCGCCATGAGGTTAACTTTACCATGGGATCGCCTACTCCGCTGCATGCCGCACACTATGATTTGGTCTATCGGCTATATACCTGCTTGTGGAATAGCGCAGAAGTGCACAAAATAGTCCAACTGGATTTCATTCCTGTGATACATCCGAAAGCAGCGGCTTTTTCCGAAGAGCTCTATCACACAGCCGTGAAGCCTTTGCTGTTGAGGGTCTTTTTAGAGGAAATGTTCGCCGAAAGCCCATCTAAAGACCTTTTAGGTAGATACATCACGCTGCTTTCCTCTGAGGCACGCGCAAAATTGACCGCCTTTATGCTCGATCCGGAAGGAGAGCAGAAATTCCTGCACGAAATATATGACCCAAGCATTGTGGAAATCTTGGCTTTATTGAAAGGTCAGTTGAACGAACTCTTGCCTTTGACCCTGAACAAGAAATGCCATGTGCACTTCGGTCCCTCTCAATTTCCTTTTAAAGACTTGGCTATTCCCTACAGCGGTAATAATAGCCCTGTGGAATCGTCGCAATTTGCTAATCCGTATGAATTGCTCAATTATACCATGCAGATGTATTGCAAAACAGGTCTGTCGACTCTGATCATCAAAGCCCATATCAGGCGCTTGAAAGACGAGGCCGAAGCCGAGAAGGCCGCCAAACCAAGTCTGGTCAACTACTCTGAAACCGCTGCACACAAGGAGTTTGATGAGTTGTGTGGACAGGCGGGAATTCAGCCAAAGAACCCCTTAAAGGAATCTATCAAATTTTCGCTGATGCAATGCACTGACGAAGAAATGGAGCAAATCAGAAAGGAGATCAATAGCAATCCAACCTTTATTCAAGCATACATCCGAAGGCATGTGTTCCCCAATGTCCTCATGCATACCTCCAAGATAACGAGTAATCCGCAGTCTTTTATCGGCTTGTTTGCCTCCGCACAGGGCTTTACAGGTACACCATATGCGCATGAGACCTATCCGGAAGCTCAGCGCATAGGCACTCAAAAAGCCCGAGGGACCGACGGCAAGACTTTGGCGATTTTGTGGAAAAACAGCTTTAGAGACGTGAAAAGCTTGCCCCCCAACAAATTTCCGGAAATACTGGATGCAATGCTGTCGCAAGGCGAGCTGGCTCATGCCCGGGCGATCATCGACACAAGCGCTTTATTCGACGGCGTAGAAAACCAGACCGTAGCAGAAGCCCTTTTGAAGCGTTTGCCAAAAGAAATTAAAGGCGTGGTTTTCTTCAATAAACACCACGAAGAAGTGGTCTTGGAAAGGCACGCAGAACTGGGGACGATTGCCCCCATAGCCTTGGCCGAAAGTCAGCTAAAAAAAGAAGAGCGCTTTGTATACTATGATCAGCCTCATACTATTGGAAAAGACATCAAACACGCCACTACGGCGCAGGCCTTGGTAACGGTAGGAAAGGACCTGACCTTGCGTGACCTGCTCCAAGGTGTGTGGCGGATGCGCGGTTTAGATAAAAAGCAAAAGGCCAAATTTCTTATCGCGGCCGAAGGTGAAAAAGCCATACGCAAATATGCGCGGCTGTCTCTCAGCCAGCCTCTGGATTTCGGGCATATCCTGCGTTTTGTGATGTACAACCAGACCCGTCAACAAGAATCTCACTTGGTAATCGCTACTAAGCAAAAAATTTTAGCCCTTCCCAAAAAAATCATCTTGGATGG
>PLSG01000507.1 GCA_003164155.1 Parachlamydiaceae bacterium
TTAACTTTAGCCGAAGGCTTAGTTTTGGTTTTAGCTTTGCTTGCAGCGCCAGCTTTTGCCTCCTTCATAACCCCGCCTTCTGCCCCCTCTTCTACACTGCCTGTACTTTTAGCAGCTTTAGTTTTTTTGGAAGCAGGGGCCTTAGAAGTTGTCGTTTTGGCCGCAGCCTCCTTGCCTTTGCCAAACTTTTTAGCTTTTTTGACATAGGCCGTGCGCGGATGGTCGGCATACTTGGTCGACAGGTCTTCCAAAGCATTAACGATGACATCGCATTCTGGAAAGGTCGAACAAGAATAGAAAGTTTTGCCAAAGCGCGATTTTCTGGCCACCATGGTGCCCGGGCACTCTTTTGCCGGGCAAGACGGCATGTCTGCGGCGGGGATCTCCCCTTTCTTGGTTACTTTCACAATGCCTTTGCATGCAGGATAGGTGCTGCAGCCCAGAAAAGGGCCAAATTTGCCATGGCGCAGCTTCATCGCCGACTGGCATAGAGGGCAACGCTGATCCCAATCAAATTCGGGATCATACTCTTCTTTGTTAAAGGTTAGCTCTTCCAAAGGGGCGGTGTAGGTACAAGTTGGATAGGTGGAGCATCCATAAAAGTACTTGTTGCGAAACCACACTTTTTGCAGCTTGGCCCCGCAAGTGGGGCAATCGAGATCGGTCAAAACCTTGGGCACGAAGGCCTCTTTTTCGGCCGTAGCCACCGTGGGAATAAACGTCTCCCAAAATTCACTTAGCAAGGTCTTCCAGTCTTTTTTATTTTCAGCCACCAACTCCAGATTGTCTTCCATGGCAGCCGTAAACCCGATATTCATAATCTGCTGGAAGCTGGTCTCCAGCATCTGGGCAATGATTTGGCCAAGCTCCGTAGGTTTGAGTCGTCCGCTCTCTTTAACTGTATATTCACGGCTCTGGATCTTGTTCATAATGGTCGCATAGGTAGAGGGACGGCCAATGCCGGATTTTTCCAATTCCTTGACCAGCGAAGCCTCGGTATAGCGCGGGGGCGGACGGGTAAACGACTGCTCTTGGATGAGGTTCAGCAAGTCTAAAAGCTGCTTTTCGGTGAGGGGAGGCAGCATTTTGCTTTCGCCATCTTTGTCTTCGTCATCGATTTTTTCTTCGTAGACCGACAAGAATCCGGGAAACTTCATCACCGAACCCGTAGCGCGCAACAGCAATCCATTATTTGTGGTGATATCCGCCGATACCGTATCGTAGATGGCGGGCATCATCTGTGAAGCCACATAGCGGCGCCAAATCAATTGGTACAGCTGAAACTGCTCGCGCGAAAGGTGCGGCTGGATCACATCCGGTGGGTGCTTCAGATTCGTGGGACGAATGGCTTCGTGGGCATCTTGGGCACTTTTTTGGGTGGCATACACTTTAGCTTGAGGCGGCAAATAGTCACTGCCATATTGGCTGAGAATGAATTCGCGCACTTCGACCAAGGCCTCGGGAGCTATGCGCACTGAGTCTGTTCTCATATACGTAATGAGACCTTCGGCACCCTCGGACCCCATCTCTATCCCCTCGTATAGCGACTGAGCGATAGACATGGTTCGCGATGAGGAAAAACCATAGTGGCGGCTGGCTTCTTGCTGCAAAGTCGAGGTGATAAAAGGAGGCACGGCGTTGCGTCGCTTTTCCTTTTTTTCCACGCTTGCGACGGTGTAATGGGCCTCTTTTAGGCGTGCGGCTACACTATCGGCACTTTGCTGATTGTTGATCAGGGCCACATCTTTGCCTTCCACAGGCTCTTTTTCCACGCGCTTGCCATCGATCGAATGCAAGTTGGCGCGAAAGCTCCTTTCATCTTCTTTAGTCTTCAGTGTGGCCCCAAGATTCCAATATTCGACCGGCTTAAAAGCGTTGATTTCCTTTTCTCTATCAACCACAAGCTTAAGCGCCACAGACTGTACACGGCCAGCCGACACAGACTGCTCCTTGCCGCGCTGTATTCTGCGATTCAATATCGGGGAAATTTTATAACCTACAATGCGGTCTAAAAGCCGGCGTGCCTGTTGGGCATTGACCAAGGAGATATCTATCTCACGAGGGACTTTTAAGGCCTGATTTACGGCTTCCTTGGTAATGGAATTAAAGGAGATTCTATGGATATTGAGATTGGGCGGCAGTATCTGCTTGATGTGCCAGGCGATAGCCTCTCCCTCTCTGTCCGGGTCGGGAGAAAGATAAATTGTATCGCACTGTTTGGCGGCTTTCTTTAGCTTTTCAATCACTTGTTCTTTGTCTGGCATCACCACATACTTGGGCTCGAATCCATTGTCCACATCTATGCCAAACTCTTTAGCCGGCAGGTCGCGGATATGTCCAAGAGATGATTCAAAAATGTAATCGCTTCCCAGAAATTTCTGAAGGGTTTTAATCTTAGCGGGAGACTCGACGATGATCAGTGACTTTCCCATTGTGCTGTGCTCCTTAAGGGATTAATTTTTTGTACATTTTGCCAGGGAATTCCTTTATCACGCGCTTTAATACCAAGCTCATAAGCAAAACATTCAACTTCATCACGGGAATTTGCGTGCGCTGGACAATTTCTTCCATAGATATTTCCTCGGATGGCATCTGTTTCAAAAAATGCTCTTCTTCTTGGTCTAAGGGAGGTCTATCACAATTGGCCGATCTGTGCAATGACAAATTGGACAGCTGGGCCGCATGAGAAAAATTTTGTCCTTGGCTGGCGAACAGATCCTCATAGTGATGGGTAATATCTTGCGCATTTTCAACTAATTGCGCCACTCCTTTTTTTATCAACAAGTGATTTCCTTGAAAATTTTCATTATCCACTCGTCCAGGTAAAGCAAAAAGCGGCCGTTTTTGATCCAAAGCTTTATACATGGTGATCATCGCCCCACTTTTTAGCGGGGCTTCAATCAAAAGTGTTCCCAACGTCATCCCACTGACGAGGCGATTGCGCTGCGGGAAGTTTTGCCGATCGGGCGGTGTGGTCATGGGAAATTCAGAAATCAACGCGCCGCTTTGCACTATTGTCTCGCTCAATGAAATATTTTCGCGCGGATAAACGTCTGCCAACCCAGAGCCTATTATCGCGATAGTCCTTCCTTTGGCCAGCGCTGCGCGATGTGCGGCGGTGTCTATCCCACGCGCCAAGCCGCTGACTACTGTATAGCCCACGCCGGCCAACTCTTCTGAGATCTTCTTAGCCATCTCATAGCCATATATAGACATATGCCGCGTGCCCACGACGGCGATGCTTTGCAAGTCACAGGGCTTAAGGGTGCCTTTGATGTAGAGCAGCACGGGACAATCATGCAGCTCAAGCAAGCGTTTAGGAAATTGAGCGTGGCTATAGGAGATAATCGAAACATGGTGTTGGTGGGCAAGCTCCATGTCGCGCTTCCAAGCGTCGTCATTTCGCCAATTGCGCAGCCCGCGGATGACTTTTTCCCCAAATCCCGGCCAATGCGCTATCTCAGAGGGATTGACTTGTAAGGCCGCACAGGCCGAGCCCAATTGCTGGATCAGCACGCGAATCTTGATGGCCCCTAAGTGGGGGATATGGGCCAGGGCTACGAGAGCTTCGGTTTCATCCATTATATACCTTTTATATACCTTTTTTCTCTATGATATGGGTATATTGAAGCTTTCCCCTCTTTTTCGTCAATCGGGCTTTGACCAAAAAAAAGGCTGCTAGTGAACTAGCAGCCCTTTGATAGACCTTCTTTATTATTCTTTCTATTTAGAAAGAAACAGTGATTCTGCCCCTCACCTCTATGCTGTCGTGCATAGAGAGGTGCGCAGAATGGCTTTTACCTCGATAACCTGAATTAACGCTAAGAGTTAGCTCAGGCTGTAAATCGCAAGCCTGAACATATTCCTTAACTTCATCAAAAACGAGTGTGCTATTTTTGTGACCCACAATACTTCTCCATCCGCCTAAGCTTACCAGGCGGCCTGCAGGAAAACACACCAGAGATATTTCACTGGCTTCAACCTCAAAACTCCTCCAAGTTTGAGGAAAGCTCCTTTACCCCTGCGACCTTAGTCTTTTAGAGCATGGGGGGGCATGTGAAAGGCTACGATGTAAACAAGATTTCCCCAGAACTCACACGCACATATAATTATGTTTGCATGAGCTCCATCTGTTCACATTGTCAGTTTTTGTCCTAGTAACCTAAGAGTTATGTTTACTAAAAATTATCTTTCCTAGGGTTACGACAAAAAGCTCGCCTGCATACACACGACGCCCCTCACTATCTTCAATAAGCATGATGAGGGTTAAAGTATTGGCGCAAATCACCCCTGGGGGTTTTCCCTATAGTTTTCAATAGCTCCAAAAGATTGTATGCTTTGGGGTACTTTCTTTTGGAAGCTTCATATTTCTAAATATTTTCCAAATCCCAAATATCGCAGCTTCGAGCGTATAAAAGTCTAATGTCACCTCCCTTTGTGCTCCGGCGTTCTACTGTCTTTGGGGTGCTAGCCTGACATGCAGGAATAATATTGAACCCGCATGTCCGCGGTCAATGTGCAGTCCTAAATCGCGGTACCCGGCTAGCAGTGGCTTAAGGCCACTAGGTACCGCTTACTTTTTGTTTACCAGCCACTTAGAATAAAAGCAAGTCTGTTAAGAGCGCATTAATTGCTTTTCTCTTTCGTCAGCATAGCTCAATAATGAAACTTTGCCCATTTTAAACTGCGTGAGCAATGTAGAGACAGCACGCGGGTCAATGTAAGGCGAAGGATTTAAATCTTTCTTTAACCCCGCATATTGCTTTAATTCATTCCAGGCACGCAATTCTCCGCCCGTGTCGCCCAATTGCTGCTGCAGCATAGCGATGCGCAATAGATTAAAGGCAAATAATAGATCGCTAAAAGTCTTTTCCTGTCCCGCATTTTGCGCATAAACGGCGTCTTTTAACATATTCTCTTTAAGAGCTGTGGCGGCGTCTAAGGCTTGGGCATAGCCTGCGGAGGCCATGATCAACGAAGTCTTAGCGTAATCGGCATATAGGGGCAGATTATCCCCTCTGGTGCGCTTTAAGGTCTCTTCGCCAAATTTTTGGGCTTGCACTGCATTGCCTTCTTCCAAGAAAGCCTGCGCTATCGGACCATCGTATTTAGCATGCAATTCTGGACGCCTGCTGAAAATCTGCTCTAACTTATCCACAGCCGCCGCAAACGCTGAGCTATCGTCTTCTGACACAGCACTTTGCAAGCGCGCATACTCTACATCGGCGTTCAAATAATCGGTTTCAGCATTGACTTTTGTACTCGCCGTCATGCGAAATATCACTAAAATCAGCACGATCAGCGCCACAATGATGTACAATACTTTGCGGCCATGCTCTTCGATAAATGCCATGATGCGCGCATCATCTAGGCGCAATTCACTCTTGGATAACTTGACAGTGGCAATTGCAGTTGGACCATGTTCCTTTTTCATCGCTTCTAGATCCTCCCCTTCCTCTTAGTTGTTTTGGCAAATACAAAATAATATTGAGTAGTATATTTGTTGTAAAGCAATAAGATACATCTTAAAGCAGGCGGGCACATTTGCGTGGGAATGGCTTGGGTATCTTGCATTTTGCATCTCTCGCGGGGGATCAAAAGGCCAAGGGAAATTTAACGCAAAGACACAATGAGGGTAGGAAAAATGGGGAATTCATCCTCTCCTGTATCGAGTTTAAAAATTTTAAACACAAAGAACACAAAGAAGGGAACAGGAAAAAATTGACGTCCCTTAACATAAACATGGCAAAACACAAAAAGAAAAATTAAAAACATATAATGCCATAGTGCTCGACTTATTGATTTTTTGCATCTTTAAAGCAAGAAATTTTATATCTTTTGCTTGTGACCCTCTTCTTCAGACTGAAGCTCTCGGTTCTTGGAACTTTAACTTGGAAAAACCCAGCCCTTTCTCCTAAGCTCCGGAGGAGCGATAGGGGTGAAGCCCACTGCGCAGCCCCCGGAGGGGCAAGCTGTGGGCTAGGACAATAAAAGAAAGGTGAGCTCCGGAGGAGCGGCAAGAGGGTGTTCTCGGATGTAGCCTAATTAAGGGGATTCTAAAGGGTAAGAAGGGCTCCACTTATTATTCTTTCTTCATAAACGTTATGGTTTAATGCTGTTCTCTGTACCAGTAAACTAGCTTTTAATCCAATTGTGATACTGATGTACCGATTTTTTGAGATTGGGCACAGCTTCTTTAGAGCGCTTGTCCGGATAAACGAGGATATCGTTAAACAAATGGTTAAGGTGAATTTGCACTTGGCGCAAAATGGAGCTTGCCGCGCCGGCTTCAATAGCCGTATGGTTGGAATATTCCACC
>PLSG01000436.1 GCA_003164155.1 Parachlamydiaceae bacterium
TCCTATTCATTTCTACGACTCCATAGTCTAATGCTCGGCAGAGCAAAGTGTTCTTTTGTATCCAGTGAAAATTCTGGATCAGATTCCCTACTCTTATAGGGATGGCACTTGAGGGTGTAGTGAAGTCGAATTTCACTATGCCCTTTTTTATTTTCCTTTTTCTAAAACTGAGCGAGTTGTTAATTCATCCAGTTTAGCCTTAACTTCTTCTTTTGGAATGCCGCGTATTTTGTCTTTCCTCTCTTGAGTGTCTTNNCCGTCAAAGAATTTTTGTGGAATCGCAAGGCTTTCCCGATCTTAAATGCGGGTATTTGCCCCTTCCTAACGCAACGGTATAGTGTTGGCTTGGCTATTTTCAAGAACTCACACGCTTGTTGAACATTAAGTACTTCGTTCATATTTTGATGTGCTCCCTGAGTAAATTTTATTAATATTTTCTCAGTAAAAACAAAACTTGATTTTCTGTCAAATTTTTTGTGATCTCATATGTTATTTTTTATCTTATGATGTGATGGTTCGTGATCTGATGTTTCTTTTAGTCTCTCAAAAACTCATTTCGCTAATCCTTCTTTTCCGTTTCCTTTTTTCGCAAGGGCAACGCCAGGCAGTGGCACTGCTCTGATGCCAATGCCTGGCGTTGTGGTTGTGAACTCATTTCTTCTTGTCCGTTGTAGGTCAATAAAATCCAAGCAGCGGGATGCAGCGGAAATGCCCTGGTCCGCTGCATGAGGCTGCCTCCTATCAAATCCTTCTTTTCCGCTTCCTTTTTTCGCAAGGGCAACGCCAGGCAGTGGCACTGCTCAGATGCCAATGCCTGGCGTTGCGGTTGCGGTTGCGACCTCATTTCTTCTTGTCCGTTGTAGGTCAATAAAATCCAAGCAGTTGGATGCAGCGGAAATGCCCTGATCCGCTGCATGAGGCTGCCTCCTACCAAATCCTTCTTTTCCGCTTCCTTTTTTCGCAAAGGCAACGGCAGACATTGGCATTGAAGGCAATTGCCATGCTTCTAGAGGAAGCGGCACACTACCAAAACAAAAAGCGGTGTAGCCAAATTTAGACATTGGGTTCTTTTTTTATTCGTCTCTTTTTCTTAATGGCAAGCCGCCTCGCTTTAAGAGGGGGCGGCTTAGCCGATCATCGCATAAGACTCTCAGGAACGATTTTTTCTTAGAATCTCTGTAAGATATAACGGTATTCACTGCAAAATGTAACGGTAATCTCTACAAGATATAACGGTACGGCCATCCTTTTTGGTCCCCTTTCACTAGTCAAAATGGGCCATGTTCACCTTTTCGGTCAAAATTTCAGCCGATCGAAACGTCCCAGATGGTGCAACTGGCGACGAGGACATAGCGAGAGCTATTCCCGAGGAGCTAAACGCAGATGGGGCGTTGCAACTGGCCGAAATTTTGACCGGAAAGGTAAACATGGCCTCAAAATGCTGAACTCCTTTATTCGCCTCTTTTTCTTAAAGGCAAGCCGCTCCGCTTTAAGCGGGGGCGGCTTAGCCGATCATCTCATAAGACTCTCATGAGATTCTCATCAGATAGTGAATTTCTACCTCCGCCATTCTTTTGTGTTAGCATAAAGGATAGGCTCTAAAACTTCCGTATTTGGCCTTAGATTAGTTTTTTGGTATCATCTAACCCTCAACCTTAGGTAACATCAATTTTAAGCTCTTATGGTAGATTTGACAGGTTTCCAAAAGAGTGCTACTTTTGAATTCAATGAATATAGCATTTTTCATCTTGAAGGCGGCCGCCCCGCTTCAAGCGGGGGCGGCCCGCCGCTAAATAACGGTTCCGTTACCGTTACCGTTGACACTTTTGGACTCCTTTCTCAGGGAAAAACTTTAAGAGTTAGGGGGCCTTCACGAGTAAGAGTTAGGGGGGCTTCACGTATGAGAGTTAGGGGGCCTTAACCTTCATTCTTTCATTTTAGTCTTCTTCTTTCGAATAGGAAATTTCAGAAAATTGGGTGAGAGAATAAATAGCTTCTTGTTAAAAGAACTTACATTTTTCTTGTTTAGTAGAATAATGCAGGTAAATTTCATCTTCTTGTGGACCTACTCACTTAAAGCTCACTCAGCTTCAAGCATATTAGGCCGTCGCTAAATAACAATTCCTTACCCTTGACGTTTTTTGACATTCTTCTCTCTGGAAAAATAGAGAAGTTAGGGGGCCTTAACTTTGATTTTCATTTTTCAAGGCCTTTGTTGTTTATCTTTTTTGGAGAGAAGCATTGCATGCGCGAAAAAACATCGTGTTTTGTTGTTTCTCTACATGAGTGGAATATTGGAATGCTTGCTTTTAGTACCCTTGACGCTTTTTGAGATTTCTCTTACTGAAAGTTTAGAAAAGTTAGGGGGCCTTAACGAATGCGAGTTAGGGGGCCTTAACTTTTATCCTTGTTTGCTGCATTCTTTTGGGAGAATGTTTTTTTATCTAGAATGAAAAAAATAAAGCCAGATAGGTTGTGAGAGTGGTGGTAAGGTTAGAGTAACTGATTTATGAGTTTGGAGAGCATTTAAAAAGGCGTTAAGGATAATTTTTGGTTGGTTTGATGAGCTTTATGGCTTTTCTGCTTCAGTTCTTGATTCTTTCTGGAAAAATAAGAGATAGCTTCCCCTATTCTGTTACCCCTTGACGTTATTTGTTATTTAGCTCAGGGAAAACTTAAAAAAGTTAGGGGGCCTTAACTTTTGTTCTCTTTTTCCTTTTTTCCATATTTCCGTTTGACTAATCCTTTCTTTGCTTCTGCGGATTTACAGCCTCCCTTCGAGCCGTCTATTCTTTGTTGACCTTGATATTCCAGAAAATCACTAACTTGGAAATAATCTGCTCCTAGGGTGTATTCGTCTCCCTGTTGTTGTAGAAAAGCTTTGGTAAATAGATCATCTTGTGTCCAGCCAGTTATTACTTTGCCCAAACAGCTTTGGGGTAATCTAGCTTCAAATGCAAGTGTTATCCATTTTTCAAGCGGGATATGAACACATTTTCTACTAGCTAACATATCTGATTGCTTTGAAAATTCCTCTAATATTAAAAGCTGAAGCATTGCTTGAGCCGCATACGTATTCTTTGATCCTATCAAAGGGGGAAGTTCTGTAATTGGTACAAGTCGCCGTTTCTCTCCTTGAGGAAGTTGATGTGTAAAATTAGGAAGGAGCATTTCACCAAGGATAATATTGATCTTAGAAGGCTCTCCATTTCGGTGTTTTTCAATTTCGCGGAGGATAATCATGTTACCTGTGCCACCTTGAGGGAAATTGAAATGTCCATAAGCTTGGGCATGCAAAATTGATTTTATTTCCGTGGGTGATTTTTTACTGTTTCCACAGCCAATGAGATTTGCGATTCCCTCATATCCACCTGTTGTGCAAATTAATCGCGGATCTTCTTTTCCACTAGCCCAATTTTCAAATCCTGTGCGAACCTGCCATCGCATTAATTTATGTCCGCTTAAAGACGAAAAAGATTCCATTCCTTTGCAAATTAAGTTTACAAGCTTGGGATCTACACAAGGAACACTCGCTATTATCTCTCCGTTGACTGAATAACAGGTTATGGAGTTTTCCAGAACTTCAATTTTAGAGTCTTTGGACAATGGGGGTTTTATGGTTTTGACCACAACACCTTGAGTTAATGCTGGAACATTCTTTTTTTCTCTATCCCATCTTTGCTTACACTTATCATTCCAAATAACGTTCGCTAGGACGCTAAGGAAAGGACTAAACAAAGATGATTTTTCTTTTGGGATCCAGACTGACCAGGCTTCTTGACGATTTTCTTCGCTGTATTCTGAGTCTTTATATTTTTGGTAACGTTTTGGTGCGCTTTCCTTGATGATTTTTGATGTCTCTTTACCAAAGGTTCCAAAATTTTCTAGAAATTCTGAAAAAAATAGGTCTATAGTGTTGCATTCATTTTGTGAACAAACAAAATCTGGATGTTCAGTTTTTTCTGGTATTAACCAGTCTTTGCCGTTGTTTAGTTTAGCGATTAGCTGATTGTCTGTGGTAAGAGACGTGTTCTGGATAGAGAATTTATTGAAAATGCATTCTCTAAAGTTTTGGCATTCTACAACCAAAGCTCTTGCTAATATGTCGACAGCTTTATCATTTTCAATTTTTAAATTTCTTAAACTTTCTCTAGCCGTTGCAAAATGCACTGGTGATGGGTCTTGTGATCCAAATAAATTAATCAAGTGAAGGGTTACTGTGAACCAAGCGAAATCTGAATCAGCAGATTTTAGGTCTTTAAGCATTCTTCCAAAAGGAGCCATATAAAGTAATTGGCTGGTAGCCAATTCGCTATGCTTTTGAGTATCTTCTTGATCGATTTCTTGGTTTTCTTTGGGCAAGTTAGCTATTTCAATCATCATTTATTCCTGCTATGCCTAAACCAACCATATAATTTGTTTTATATTCACTTCCTTTCTTACGCGATTCGGAAGTTTTAGCTTTTTCCTCAACAAATTGGGTAGAGCACTTTTCTATGAATCCATCAAAGTCCTTTTTTGTTTTGATTTCTTCGATGAGTGAAGTGAAATTGGACTTTGTCATTTTTAATACCACAACATCCGTAGCACTATCTCTTGTAAAGTTACATTGCCAGCGAACTCCATCTGTTAAAGCGGAAGAGCCTCTTGCGGCAGATTGATTTTGGCTTGTTCCTTGCTGGGTTGCAGCTTTGTTAGTGTGATGAGCGAATAGTACTGTCGGATTTCCAGGAAGATCCATTGTTAATTCTTCTAGAAGAGCAATAAATTGAGTTGCAGCAGCGTTGTCTGCTTCTGCATCAGCCCCCATAAGTCGTGAGACAGGATCAAGTATGAGCATGGTCCATCCACCTAGTGGAGCTGTATCCTCTAAGCGCATTTTTAGTTCCCGGAAATAAAGACTTGGTTTGGAGTTATCTATGAAAGCAGCCTGCTGTCCGCAAAAAGAAAAAGCAGCTATGCGCTTGCTTGCAGAAAATAAAACGTTGTCTTCAAGTAGGTTTGGCTGGTTTTTTCGTAGGTTTTTAGTGGCTTTGAAAAGTAATCTGTGAATGTCGTCGTATTGATTTTCTCCAAGGCCAAAAAACACATTTCCTTGATTATTTGCTCCACAATGTTTTGTGGGCGTATATGTATTTAAAAATGGAGTTCCGGTAGCTATTGAAACAGCCAATTGGGCTAGAAAATGGGTTTTACCGACTCCCCCAGCACCAACTAGCATAGCTACAATACCTTTTGGAAGAAACCCTGAAGTTTTTCCGTCCTCTTTTGCATACTCTAATAACATAGCCTTTTTTTTAGGTTCGACAAGGAAAAAGTTTTCGTCGAATTCACTTAGAAACCTGATGGGAAATTTGTCTTTTGCCCCTTTGCTTTTTTCAATTAGCTTCAGGTGTTCCTGGGTAGCTAAGATTATTTTTTTTGGTTCTTCGTCGCTTAGGGCTCTTTTCTGCAAATCGGAGGCCAAATCAAGCAGTCTTCTTTTGCTTGAATATTTTTTAAGTTCATTAATGTATTCCTCAATATAAACTGATGTTCCTGCATATTGAGCTAACGTTGTAATATAAGAAAGGCCACCTACCGATTTAAGTTTGTCCTGTCCCTTTAGCCTTTCACATGTTAGATGGACATCGCACACCTCTTTACTTTGCCATATAGCCTGAATAGAGAGGAAAATTAATTTATGCTCTGTGAAGAAGAAATCCATTTCTCTGAGTATTTTGCAGCATATATTTAGCGCATTTGCGCTTGTCAACATTGACCCTAGAACCAACATTTCTGATTCTTTTGAATGAAGAGGTACAAGATTTTTTGTTTCAGTCATATATCATCTCTTTCCAAGATCTTGGTGTTTCTTCTTCTATTTCAGCCGCTTTAGGTAAGCTAAAATTTAGCTATTCCGGTTAAGAAATTAAAATGGGTGTCAGTAAATTGACTAAATTTATTTTTCTTGCATAGGTGTGGTTTTGGCTGGAATGAGGTTCTCATATTTTTCGGTTAAGTGGTGGTTGCAAGTGCAAGTAAAGTGATTCAGAGTTTTTGTAATCGTTGAACAAGTTTTTCTATATTTGTGCGATCATCTTCTGATAGATCTTTAGAGCGGCTTTCAAGCTTTACGCACAACCTCCCCATGGACTCAATAGTAGAGCCTAGCAAAGGCTTACGCTTATCTTTTTCCTTTGTTGGAAATGCATCTTGTATTTCTTGCAAAAATTTGGCTTGTGGCTTGTTTCCGTGATTCTGTATCAGATCTAGCTTTTTTTTCTCATCTCCTTCACGTGAAGCTAACAGGTACATGCACTTTTTAGGGGCTGATTCGATCATTGACCTAGCCTCTTTTGGTGCGCTTTGATGAAACTCGTAGTAGCGCAACATACAGTAAGGGGTTTGACGGTTGCCATAAGTGTTTATTAACCATTTCGTGAAGGCTCCTTCTCGATAATCCGCGAGAAGAGACTGCGCTTGCTGGATGCGCTCCCCGTGTAAGAGTACACTTTGGGCTGATATGCTTTTGATCTGTTTGGTGATGCTTGTGAGTTGTTCGATGTGTTGGGCGACTATATTTTCGGAGATGGTGCCAGGGATGCAATCCTCGACAAGTATTTTCTGGATACCAAGCTTTTCTTGCTCTGTTAGTTCTAAGGTGATGGGAATTGCTATCGTTGGCGTTTTAATTAAGCGAGAGGCTTCAAATCCTTCTGTGAAATCGTTTTCTGCTTGAAGACCTTTTTTTAAAAAACTGCGTGCTTCTTGGATTGTTTTACTCATGGGATTTAACCAGTTTTTTTATGGTTTTTAGCGGAGAACATTTTTTCAAAACCTCAGCTGTGAGATTCTTATAATCTTCTACGACTCGGCTTTTTGGGTATGCATCAAAAACGCATTTTCCTTGCAGGATAGAGCGTGAGACGGACACATCACGTCGTACACGCGTATTAAACAGCATGTTAGGATATAACTCATCTATTCCCTCGGTAAACACCTTGTTTGTAGCTGTACGTGGATCCCACAATGAGAGTAGGATTCCTGCAAGTTTAATCGGATGATGTTCACTTATCATAGTATGAAACTTAGCTAGGCGATGTAGGGCAAGTACGGAGTAAGGTTCTGGCGTTATAGCCAGCAAAGAAAAGTCAGACGCAAAATAAGCCGACTGGGTGAGCCATGATAAGCTAGGTGGCACATCAATAATGCAATAGTCGAAATCAAGTGGACGCAATGATTTTCTTAAACGTTCATGATTGTAGGGATCGGACATAATTGGACTTGTGCGTTCCACGCCATCAAGGTAGGTATTTCCAGGGATCAAGTGAAGTCCTGGGACGCTTGTTTTTTGAATAACTTCACTTATGTTTTTCTCGCCTTGGAGAACAGGAACCGTTGTATCAAGGCAGTCGCATCCCACTCCTAGTCCAGTAGACAAATTCGCTTGGCTATCGAAGTCGATTAAAAGTACTTGTTTTTTATGAAATTTTGCTAATGCTGCACCGATATGTAAAACCGATGACGTCTTGGCTGTTCCGCCTTTGAAACTGCTAATTACTATCGTTATCATGTTACCTCAGATGTAAGACACGGCTTACATCTGACAACTGTATAGAAAAGAGGCATATTTCTGCAAGGGTTGAAATTTGTGCTAGGTTTACAAAGGATTTAATGGTTTTAAACGCATGGAAAAGGGGTGAGTTTTCCGCATAAGCCCATGTTTTTTACTAGGGGGACTTCTCAACAAAAGTATCCTCTAGGTGCTGTATTTTTTTTAAAGCGTGAATATTTTTTTTACGCAGAGCTGAGAGATTCGAAGTAGTACAAAGGTTTGGTAGCGACCTGTCTAAGACAGGGAGATTAGCATTACGAATAAACTTAAGCTACATGATATAGCAACCTCAAAAAAACACATGAAATCCACACCACATTTGGTCTAATAACAGAATGCATTTCTGTTTGACGGTTATTGATGGATTCACTCCCTTTTTCAGAAAAAAAAGGAAAAATCGCTTTCTCATTAGAGCTTTAGGGATCTTATCTTATTTGATGGTCATTTGATGGATGTCTTTTTTTCCTTGATCGGTCATTTTTGGTGAATAATCGATGTGTAATACAGGTACTCATTGACTTGTTTTGAGTGCCTTTGTCATATTTTTAATATGAGAACATCCAAATATCACACACTTATGCTTCCGCTTTTAAGGAAACCTATTTTCACTGCCGGCAATGCTCGTGAACAAGGTATCCCTTCTCGGATGAAAAAAAAGGTGCCATCCTGATTGTCATCAAGGTGGCATCATCATTGTCGTTGTACACCAAATCAGGCAAGCTAACTGGTTCTGGTTATTGACTTGTCGAAATAGTATAGCTAGCTTACGATCGCGTGATTTCATGAGGATACCTTTCCTTTTATAGTCATACAATTTCATGGACAAATTTCACGGAACTTTTGTCTGAATTATTATATTTCGGACATTTACTATCGATAACTTAGAGGGGGAGAGCTTTAGGTATATCGCCCCAAATTTTGAAAATTCATAAAACAATTTTGTGAATTTCAAGATGTGGTGGCGAATTCATCAAACTTCGTCTCTATTTTCCGTGTGCGAAGTGCTGAACTTGGGTTAACACTGCGGTTTCAAGCTTGACAACGATGGAGTGATCACTCACTTCCCACCGAACCTCAAAGAATGATTTGGACAGTTTTTTTACTTTTGATTGATTCACATTAATAAGGGAAGGGCTGGTGGTCTGTATTTTAATGAAAGCCACACTTTCGAGATTTTTAACGAAATGAGCTATTTTTTATTGTTTGGATGTTAATCCACAAACCACCTCAACGGATGATAAGATTCTTATGAAAAACACAAAAATTGGACTTGATCAATCAAATGTCCTTCGAAAGAGCTCAAATTGTCCGAAGCCAAGAGGAAAAGAGGCCTAAAAATTGGGCCTCCCGTCGTTTGATCAAGGCTCAAAAAAGTATTGCCCTCTACCTATTCGATAGATTATGCTACCGGTTGCTTTGTATATGAAACATTGAAAAGTATTGGGATTACTCTGTGTTAGTAGTGGGTGTATGTGTTTCTATCTATAGCCAAAAACGCTACCAATCCTATGACTCTTTTAGGATAGCTGAACCTCATACGCACATATAGATACCCCAGGCTGATAGGGGCTTTTTCGATTAATGAAAAATAGTGGGCGGGGATTGGAACCATTTGACTGGCTCGTTGATTGATTAAAACAGATTTGCAAGTACTTGTAGATGACTACATGTGTCAGAGCTTTAAAGCAAAGGCACCACAGCTTTTCAGTATCTACAACAAGCAGCAAATCTTCGGCAACATCTTGGAGGGAAATATCCTAAGGATGTTGAGAAGAGATATTAAAAAAGTTGATAAGACCAGAAATTTAAGGTTAGGTAAAAATGACAAAGGAAAGCATATACACAGTAGAATTAAATCTAAACGATGATTTTGCAAATAGCTGCGCATATCATGTAGATGATCTAATGACAACAATCAAGAGGAACATTAAACATGCTGAAACTGCACAAAAACCAGATTTGTGGGTTTTAGTCGGACTTGCACATTCACTAGGGGAAGCAATGGAGAAAGCTGAAAAGCTGCAAGTACTGCTTTGTGAAAGGAATAACAAGACTCCTTATGGTCTTGAAAAACTGCTGCAAGGTATGGCTGAAAATCAAGGCTAGCCATGACCAAACAGGAAAACAATTCGGCTAGGGTGGAGAGTGTCAGTAAGAAAGTAAATTTAATCAATAAACCAAAAGCCCCCTGTGGTCGCCGCTCCTAGGCTGGCATCCTGCCCGTGGTTGTTGAAACTGCCTTTGGTGTGGCTGGGGATTCTGGTCCTAGCTGTGTAATTCATAACCAAAAGCCCTTGGTAGCTGGGAAAGAAGTGGTCAATTACCAAACTACCTCCGGTTTAAAATTGAGTTTTTCCCTCAAGCGTTATGATTGCTGAATTCAAGACCAAGCGTGAGCATACTGCGCTGATACGTGAGCAATATGGGTACAGTGAATTTAGCGCGCCTCTCAGGTCTTTTTGGCTGAGTCGCTTACTTTACACGCGTTCATGGATTAGCAATGAACAATATTGGCAAGGAGCAATGTTATCGTGGATTTGGTCAAGTCTGGCGCTGCCGGAGGTCTACCGCGTTTAACGTGGAGTGGTGGTGGTGATTTTCCTTGCACAGTTTCTAGCCCTTTAGGTTCTTCCGTGGGTTCCGGCCTGGGTTTCGGGTATTGGTTCAATGATAACTGGTTCCATTGGCATTTTTTGTTGTACATTAAGTCTAATGCACCATAAAATTGAGTTTTCATGGTTTATTAGACTGTAATACGCTACATAAACTTATTTTTGTCGTATATTAGCCCGTATTACACCACAATCTTTGAGGAAAGAATCATGCCTAAGCAAATTGCCCAAAACGAGCTGGATGTTATTGTAAATATTGTGGCTAGGTTTCCCGATGGCGTCTCGTTAGGAAAAATCATGGAATGCTTAAGTATTCCCATTTCTCGCCGTAACGTACAGCATCGACTGGTTTTTTTAGTAAAAAATGGTCTACTACATGCTGAAGGAAGAGCCCGTGCCAGGTTGTATAAACTTCCTTCAGAAGGGAAAAAAGATGCGCAGATTTCTTTTGAAGCTTATAAGGCCCATGCCATTTCGTTGTCACCTGAAGCTGAAGATATACAAAAGCAAGTAAGCCAACCTATTCAAGCGCGAACTCCTGTAGGCTATAACATCAAATTTCTTGATGAATACCGCCCAAATGTTACTAACTACCTTTCTGAATCCATACGCCAGCGGCTTTTTGAAATGGGAAAAACGGACGGTGAACAACCTGCTGGAACGTATGCCAGAAAGATTCTTGGGCGCCTTCTCATTGATTTATCATGGAATTCAAGCCGCTTGGAGGGCAACACTTATTCTTTATTGGAGACAGAGCGTCTGTTTGCATTAAGCCAAATGGCTGATGGAAAGGATCTCCGTGAAGCTAGAATGATTTTAAATCACAAGGACGCTATCGAGTTTTTAATTGATACGGCATCTGATATTGGCATCAATCGTCCAATCATTCTCAATCTGCATGCACTTCTCTCTAATGATTTAATGGTTGATCTTGAGGCTTGTGGTCGTCTGCGATCAATAGCCGTTGGCATAGGGAAATCAGTATATCAGCCATTAGCGATGCCTCAGAGGATTCAGGAGTTTTTTCAACAAGTCGTAGACACCGCGCATGCAATTAAAAATCCATTTGAGCAAGCCTTTTTTTTGATGGTGCATTTACCCTATTTACAACCTTTTGAAGATGTAAATAAGCGCGTATCACGCCTGGCAGCAAATATTCCTCTTATTCAAAACAATCTGTGTCCATTATCATTTGTAGATGTCCCACAGCAAACATATGTCAATGGTCTTTTGGGAATTTACGAACTAAATCGCATAGAACTTTTGCGAGACGTCTTTGTGTGGGCATACGAGCGTTCTTGTCTCCGCTATTCCATCACGCGAAAAGAGCTTGGTGACCCCGATCCATTTAGGATGCGATATCGAAATGCCATTACTGAGACTGTCGCACGTATTGTACGCGATTGTATGGATAAAAAAGCGGCAATTGCTTTTATCAGGGAATATGCACGGCTTTCTATCCCTCCAGAAGATCAAGCGCATTTCGTCGAGGCTGTTGAAAGGGATATCATGAGCTTGCACGAGGGCAATATTGCGCGACATCGTATCCGCCACGTCGAGTATGAGATATGGCACAAAACTTGGCATTGAAGAAGTAAAAATGATTAAACAAAGGAGACTGCGATGACACTCAACGAAGAGTCAATCTCTTTTTTGGAAGAACATATCCCGGAACTTGCCGATGCAGCATTCAAGCAAGCCTATTGGGCAGCGCTCGCTTCCGGGAGTCTTCCAACATAAAAACCATACTTAAGGTGTATTTTGAGCGGGTCTAGCGGATCTTTTTTTTGTTCCGCTGCTTTCGGATTTTTATATTTGGCGGAACAAATGTAAAATTTAAATTTTTCCGCCAAATATAAACAGTTCAAACCGGCGGAACAAGATACTTTTCCATGGATGATCGGTTTTTACCGGTTGTGTAGCTTTATGGATGTTTGGTTGTCTGGTAATCCAGATACCCAACTGTCTTAAGGTAAGCGTATAATATTAGCAACTCTTCAAAAAAACACATGAAATATACACCACCCAGGGCCTAATAACAGAATGTATTCTTGTTTGACGGTCATTTGATGGATGCAATTTTCTAATGGAAAATTCTCCATCCTCAGATTCGCGGTTTCTAGCCTGGCATCAATTTCACTCAGGTTTTCTAGAAGCATCTACCTTTCTCCTCGCATTCTTTTAGAAATGACTTCAACAAGCTGTTCTTCGGTCGAGCAAGAGCTTAAGTCTAATTTGCAATCTTGCAAAGAGGTAACAAGAGCCCTCAGAATGCAGCCTCTGTCTATTATAACGCGCGTTGATTCGCGAATATTGGCGCACATGCGATCTAAAAAGACAATATTGGCAAGGTGCAATGTTATCGTGGATTTTGTCAGGTCTGGTGCTGCCGGAGGTCTACCGCGTTTGATGGGGAGTGGTGGTGATTTTGCCTGCACAGTTTCTAGCGCTTTAGGTTCTTCTGTTGGTTCCGACTTGGGTTCGGGTATTGGTTCAATGCTAACTGGTTCCATTGGCATTTTGGTTTTCCTTTTGTTGATGGTTTTTGGCTGGTTGCTTTTTATGGTATCCGCTTCTAGATTTATAAACATCTAAAATCCTGAAACACTCAGACATTTAGACGCTTACGTGCAACTGGAATGTTGTTCATACCTCCTGATTTATAGACATCCAAAAACATTTCATTCCAAATGAATGAAATATCTAGACGTCCAGATGGGTTGTGTATATAATGCTAATTATATACACAACACGCAAAAAGAGGGGGAATGCTATGGAAACCATGACAATCTTACCGGCCATTATCGAAAGTGCCGCTTTAGGCAAAAACGAAGATTTTGCTACGCCAACTTACCGGCAAACATTAGAGCTCAAAGAAGAAGTTATTTGGCGCAACCTAGCCGGCATTTCGCTAAGCTCTGCCGTATCCGAGTGGCTATCTACCCTATCACCTTTAACAGCTAAAAATTATGGTTGCGGGATAACAATGCTAAGCAACTGGAATCTGATAAACTTGAAGGTATCCTTGCAGGCTTTTAGTCAAATAAACCACGATGGCGTTTTAGACCGTATCAAAAAGGTTTCTGATCGATCAGAAGCCACGCGCCAATCTCGCGCCGCTTGCTATATTGCCCTAACCCGCTTTCTTAGCAGGCGCACCGAGGGTATTATTAAACGCGCTGTACCTTGCAGAGAAGGTTCATTGGCTACTACCAAAACTTTCGGGGCGACTCGCAGCGTTGTAAAAAGTGAAGCGCTAACACCTATTGAATGGATGCGTCTGATTGACGCGATGACCAATAAACGCGATGCTCTCATAGTAAAAATGCTTCTCCAAGGTGCCAAGCGGGTAAATGAGGTTCTTTCCCTTACAGTTGACAAAGTGGATTTTGATAAACGTCAAGCTTTCTTCAAGCAATCCAAAACGAGGGGAGAAGAAAAAGAAATCCCCGTCACTTTACCAGAAAGTCTAAATGAAGACCTCAGGGAACAAATAGGGGAGAGGACAAGTGGCCTTGTGTTTCAAACTAGGAACGGTGAACCTATTTGGCACAATCAGGTCTACAGGGCAATGAAAAAAGCTGCGATTGTAGTGGGGATCAAAAAGAATGTACACCCGCACACAATGCGCACAAGTGCAATCACGCATTACCGAAGCCAAGGTGTTCGGGATTGTGAAATTTTGCGCGTAACCGGCCACGCTTCAACACAAATGATGAACCGTTATGATAAGACTTCACAAGCCGAAAATGCTTCGCGCATCGCTTTAGTTTAAGAAAGCAATAGAAATTTGGAAATTGTTGATAAAAGAAGATTTCCCTCTGAAGCATTTTTTAGAGTGGCCTTATTTGCCTTTGAGGAATCTTTCAATTTGGGGTCAGCTCAGAGTTCGGATTATAAAGCACGTTAAGGATTTTAAACTTCTCTCGTAACAAATAAAACACACGTATTTGGAGATAGCCCAAGGACCTATATATCAAAATAGTTCAGGACCATAACCTCTTAAAAATGGATGAAAAATATAAAGAAGAGCGTATAGTTTTTTCCACAAATCGCACACCTCAGCCCCGGGCAATGCTAGCTAGCTGTTTGCCCTGGGCCGCATGCCCTTACCTTCATTGGAGGCGAATGAAATAGGACGGGCCTCACTTATTGGGAGAATCGGAATCTCTTCTTTCGGGCGAAGAGCGTTCCACGATTATGGATGCCAGTCCTGTAGGGCTGTTTTCAGGTGAGATGTCAATAGCTAATTCTAGGTTTTCCTTGGCATCGGGCATTTCCCCCTTATCTGCCGTGACTGATTTTTTATCTGTCAGAGTGGATTTCCTTTCTTCGGCCTTCTCTTTTTTTTCATCAGATTCCCCGATCGAATTGCGTGCATCAGGCGGAGGGCTGTCTCCTCGTTTGGATTCTGTGCTCGATGTGCGTTGAAGGCCTGGAGTGACATTCCCCGGAGTGACATTCTTTGGCCGGTTGGATAACTTAAGCAGAGGTGATTCCAACATGATAGCTTTGGGCGATGCGCGGGATGTCGGAAAGGGAGCTGGTGATAAAATTCTATTTAAATTAATTTTGAGGTAGTGCGTTTTTCTTTGGTGTATGGGAGTTAGTGTGTATCTTTCAAAAATGCGAATGGTAGCACTGGTGTTTGTGATTATATTAGAGCGGGCAGCTAACGTGTTTAATTGCCCTATCTGAGTTTCTTTGTTGCCCCAATCGTTAGATAAGGCACTGCCCGCTATTAAACAGACTACAGCCGCCGCTGCAAAACCTGTGCTTACCCAGCTTAGGGTGTCATCTTTCGTACTGCAATCTGCGGATTGAGAATTAATTGTATTGGATACTCCACCGACAATTCCCGAACAAACTCCTAGCAAGACCACTGTAAAAGATCTGAATTTCCCCTTGGGATAGCCACATGACTTCTCAGGCTTATAAGCGGCGCGGAGTGTTTCAACTTTTTTGTAAATGTCGGTAATGGTAGCCACATGGTCTTTCAATATATTAATAGGAATGCGCAAGTCTATGGAATCTCTTCTCTCTCCGTCTAGCTCTTTATTAATAGATTTCATGACTTCTTCGATAGCAATCGTAGAGCTTTCCCATTTGGTTCTCCATTCAGTTATAGATTCATCGCTTAAAATAGAACAAGGTGGTTCTGCAGTAGTAACAGTGAGCGGCGCAACGGGAGCACGAGGGGAAGTTATGCTAGATGCCATAAAAAAACCTCTTGGGTATGAAATAAATTAACGATCTATATAAATTATGCTATGTGAAAACTTGCCGATCACTGCCTTCTATGAAGTGATAAACATATTTTGAATTCTCCCATAACATCCGATTATTGACAATTGCCACAACCTAACCTTAAAAATACAAAGCACTTATTTGATCTCAAAGCTTTGGATATTAAGATGATGTGTATGTACAAGTAATAGAAAAAAAGACAATTGGTATCGTGAGGGATAATTAAGCCCTGAACAGATATTAACCCAAGTTGTGAGTCTCCTAATTGGGAGGAAGCAGACTAGAGGACCTAAGTAAAAATTGGAAATAATTAACAAAAAGTCAAAATAAGGTAGCAACGTAAGAGTGGTACCTAAGCTTGTACGTACTAGTTAGTACACGGTCAAGCTAGGTGAAAGTTCTGTATGATGAATAAAATGACGCTGCCCTCATCTCAAAAGTCAAGGAAATG